>JACCRW010000438.1 GCA_013813345.1 Actinomycetota bacterium | reverse complement strand
TGAATACGCCTGTGCGGCTCGGGGAACGTGATATGCCGCGTCAGACACTCGAAGGAGGGATCCCATGTTGAAAGCACTGGTCGCCGTCGTGGCGACACTCGCACTCGCCCCCGCCGCAGCCGCCGGGGCCAAGGAAGCCGATGTCCGGTTTGCCACCTTCAACGCGTCGCTCAACCGCTCGTTTGCGGGCCAGCTGAGCGCGGATCTGTCGACTTCGGCGAACGCGCAGGCGCGAAACGTCGCCGAGACGATCCAGCGGGTCCGGCCGGACGTCATCCTGATCAACGAGTTCGACTACGACGCGGCCGGGACGTCGCTCCGGCTCTTCCAGGACAACTACCTCTCGATCTCCCAGAACGGCGCAGCACCGATCACGTACGCCTACCGTTTCGCTGCCGAGTCGAACACCGGGATCCCGTCCGGCTTCGATCTGAACAACAACGGCGTGGTCGGCGGTCCCGATGACGCATACGGCTTCGGCTTCTACCCGGGCCAGTTCGGGATGGCCGTCTACTCGCGCTATCCCATCGACTCGACCGGAATCCGAACCTTTCAACGCTTCCTCTGGAAGGACATGCCCGGTGCGCTGCTCCCGGACGACCCCACGACAGCCGCGCCCGCCGACTGGTACTCGCCGGCGGAGCTGAACGTGTTCCGACTCTCGTCCAAGAGCCACTGGGATCTCCCGATCGTGATCGGGAAGAAGGTCGTTCACTTTCTCGCGAGCCATCCGACGCCACCTGTCTTCGACGGCCCCGAGGATCGGAACGGGAGGCGTAACTTCGACGAGATCCGCTTCTGGGCCGACTACATCTCACCCGGCAAGAGCCGCTACATCTACGACGATGCCGGCTCGACCGGAGGGTTGAAGCCCGGCTCGCTCTTCGTGATCGCAGGCGACCAGAACTCCGATCCGCTCGACGGCGACAGCATCCCCGGCGCGATCCAGCAGCTGCTCGAGCATCCGCTCGTGAACACCAAGCTGACTCCCTCGAGTCCAGGCGCGGTGCAGCAGAGCGCGCTTCAGGGCGGCGCGAACCTCACGCACCGCTCGGATCCGCAGTTCGACACCGCCGACTTTGCCGACTCCGCCCCGGGCAACCTGCGGGCCGACTACGTGCTGCCGCGCAAGAACCTGAAGCTCGTCGACGCCGGAGTCTTCTGGCCGCTCGCGTCCGACCCGCTCTTCCGGCTCGTCGGCACCTTCCCGTTCCCGACGTCCGACCACCGGCTCGTCTGGATCGACACGACCGTGCCCGGGAAGTAGCCAAGTTGTTCTCACACGCGAGCCGGGAGCCTGCCAGTCCCTGCTGCTACCGCCTTGGGCGGCGCCCGCGCCCGGGCGCTGACAGGTTCGGCTCAGTCCCAGGACTGCCGGCTCGCTCTATGCGGCGACTGCTGCGAGGTCGGTGCCGGCCTCGTGGCAGTCGCGGCAGCGCGCTTCGTACTGCTCGTTGGCACCGACGACGATCGTGGCGCCCGAGTAGGGAGCCGGCTCGCCGTCGACGAGCCGCTGCGTCGTCGTCGCCGGGCCGCCGCAGCGGTGACACACCGCCTGGAGCTTGTCGACGAACTCGGCGTGCGCGAGCAGGTCCGGCATCGGGCCGAACGGGAGCCTTCGGAAGTCCTGATCGAGCCCGGCCGCGAGCACTCGCACACCGGCGTCGGCGAGCTCGAGCGCTGCGCCCACGACCTCGGCGGCGAAGAACTGCACCTCGTCGATGCCGACCACGTCGGCCCCATGTGAACGGGCGACGAGCTCCGGCACGCTCGCGACCGGCACGCCGCGCATCCGCGCCCCGGCATGGCTGACGACATCGCTTGCGTCGTAGCGGTCGTCGATCCGCGGCTTGAAGAGGATGACGCGCTGGCCGGCGATCTCCGCGCGCCGCAGCCTGCGCAGCATCTCCTCGCTCTTGCCGCTGAACATCGGCCCGCAGATCACCTCGAGCCAGCCGCCGCTTGGGTTGTGCCGGATCACGGAAGCGCATGTTAGGAGACACGTCGGATGAGTCGAGGCGCCCGGCAGGAACTCGAAGGAAGCGAGCTAAGGGAGCGAAGCGACCCTTTACGGGTCTTCGCGCGCAGGGCGTCTGCCCTGCAGATGCCCTGCCTGCGCCAGCAAGACAGTTGCTACACTCACGCTCCGCGCGGCGGCGTAGCTCAGCTGGTTAGAGCAGCGGAATCATAATCCGCGTGTCGCAGGTTCGAGTCCTGCCGCCGCTATTCCTCAAAGAAGCTTCTTCCCCGAAACCGAAAGAACACGACTAAGACATGGCAGCCGGAGTACGAGTCGCGATCACACTCGCCTGCACCGAGTGCAAGCGCCGCAACTATCAGACGAACAAGTCGAAGCGGAACACCCCGGACCGCGTCGAGTTCAAGAAGTACTGCCGCTGGTGCAGCGGTCATACCCTGCATCGGGAGACGCGCTAGTGGCCAGAGAGACCCGCGGCCAACGACGCGCCAAGCGCGCGGCGGCAGGAAAGTCGAGCGGCGAGAACGCGAAGGCCGCGAATGCGAAGCCTGCCGCTGCGAAGGCCGGCGGCCAGCGCGCCCGGCAGCGGCAGGCGCAGGTGCGCCCTGGGATGCAGCCCGCCGCGACCCAGACGGGCAGCCGCCGGGACCGGCGCCAACGCGGCACGTTCGTCAAGGAGTGCTGGGCCGAGCTCAAGAAGGTCGAGTGGCCGAACCGCGGCCAGGTGATCCAGGGCACGATCGTCGTGATCATCGCCTGTGTGATCGTCGGCGTCTTCCTCTACGGGGCCGATCAGGCCCTGAAGCCCTTCGTCCGCAACGTTCTCCTCGGTCAATAGAAAGAGTGCAATAGCGATGTTCCACTGGTACGTGATCAACACCTATTCCGGACACGAGAACAAGGTCAAGGCCAATCTCGAGCACCGGATCGTCTCGATGAACCAGGCGCCGCAGTTCCGGCGCGTCGTCGTCCCGACCGAGCAGGTCGTGGAGACGAAGGACGGCCAGAAGGTGACGACCGACAAGCGTGTGCTGCCCGGCTATGTGCTCGTGAACATGAACCTGAACGACGAGGCCTGGTCGGTCGTCAAGAACACGCCTGGTGTCACCGGCTTCGTCGGCGCGGGCGCCAAGCCCGTCCCGCTCGCGCAGACGGAGGTCGACAAGATCCTCCACACCGGCGCGGCCGCGGGTGCCGCAGCCGCGCGCTCGCAGGTGCAGTTCACGCTCGGCGAGTCCGTGAAGGTAACCTCCGGGCCGCTCTCCGACTTCGACGGCGAGATCGTCGACGTGAACGGGGATCAGCAGAAGCTGAAGGTGCTCGTGGACATCTTCGAGCGCCAGGTGCCGGTCGAGCTCAGCTTCGACCAGGTCAAGAAGATCGATTGAGTAGGAAGACGAGATGGCGAAAAAGGTCCTGACA
>JACCRW010000427.1 GCA_013813345.1 Actinomycetota bacterium | reverse complement strand
CGGGCGGAGGTCGAGGTCACCCAGGTGACGGTCGTCGACGTGGAGCGCTGACGAGCGATGCGCAGGCGGCGCATCCGGCGGGCGCTGCTCGTCGCGGCGACGCTCGCGCTGCTTCTCTACGCCGGGGTCTCCTGGCTCTTCTCGGAGCGGCTGATCGCGCCGACCTCCCGGCCGCTCGGGGCGGTCGACGTGCAGACGCATGGGCTGCCGCAGCCCGAGGCGACCACGGTTCCAGGCGACGGGGTGACGCTCGCCGCCTGGTACTTCGAGAATCCGGGGCGGTCAGGCTGCGCGGTCGTCATGCTCCACGGCTTCGGCGGCGCCAGAGCCGAGGTCGTGGCGCCGGCGAAGATCTTCTGGAGACGAGGCTGTCACCTCCTCCTCTACGACGCGCGCGGACACGGCGAGAGCTCGCCCGCCCTCCTCAGCTTCGGCGCCCACGAGCGGCAGGATCTCCGCCTCGCGGTCGAGTGGCTGGCGGACCGAGCCGAGCTGCCTCGAAGTCGAATCGGGCTGATCGGCTGGTCGTACGGCGCGGCCACGGCGATCCAGACGGCGGCCGAGCTGCCCGACATCGCCTTCGTCGTCGCCGACTCTTCCTTCTCGAGCCTCGGCGACATCACCCGAGCTCAGGCGGACGACCAGTTCGGCGCCTGGGCGCGGATCTTCGTTCCCGGCGCGCTCCTCGTCTCGGGGCTGCGAGCCGGCTTCGACGCCAGGGACGCCGCTCCCGCCGACGCGATCCGGGACGTCCAGGCGCCTGTGCTCCTCATCCACTCGCGGCAGGACGGCTTCACCCCCGTCGGCCACTCCGAGCTGATCTACTCGCGCGCGAACCAAGCGCGAACACGACTCGTGATCCCCGACTGGGAGGCTGGGCACGGACGCTCCTACACCGAGCAGCCGGCCGCGTACACCGAGGTCGTGAGCGAGTTCCTCGCCGAGCTCGTCCCGGGGTTCGTCGGCCGACGCGTCGGCTTAACGGGCCGGGCCGCCCCGTAGGACGGCCCGGCCGGACTGGATCGCGCCTTCCGCTACGGAGCGATCGGGACCTGGACGAGCCGCCGGCTGGAGACGCCCGCGAGGACGTTGTCGCCGGGCTTGCGAGCTCGCAGGAAGAACTGCACCGCAAAACCGGCGCGGAGCTCCAGACGCGAGGTCGCACGAACGCTGACCGTGGCAATCCCGTTCGAGTCGGTCGTCGTCTCCGGAGCGGTCGTGACCCGTCCGAACGGAACCGCGCTCGCGAGCACGAGCGCGCCCTGAACGAGCCGGCCGCGGGTGTCGCTGACGCGAATCCGCAGCGTCACCGGATCGGTGCGATTGCGGAACGGCTCCGAGGAGAAGCCGCTGATCACGAGCCGGTCGGGAAGCGAGACGTTCGAGACCGAGACGGCCGAGCCGCCGCCGCCGCCACCACCGCCGCCGCCCCCACCCGAGGTCCGCACGACGGCGGACGGGTTGGAGATCGCGGTCGAGGTGCCGCGCGGGTTCGTCGCCCGCACCTGGACCCGGAGCGTCTTGCCCTGATCGGCCGAGCGGACGCCGTAAGTGCGTCCACGCGTGCCGGTGTCGGTGCAGCCGGAACCGGCCGCGTCGCACTGGAGCCAGCTGTACTGGAAGTTCGGCGCGCCGGTCCACGTGCCCGGGTCGGCGTTGAGGCTCTCGCCCACGACAGCATCGCCCGAGATCGTGGGCTCCTGCGTGTTCTGCGGCGTCGTGTTGTCGGCGATCACCGGCGTCGGCCGCGAGTTCGCGGTGTCGTTGCCGTCCGCGTTGCGGGCGGTGACGAGCGAGACGATCGTCCGCCCGACGTCCGCGTTGACGAGCCGATAGCGACGCGCTGTCTCGCCAGCAATCACGGCGCAGTTGGCGCCGTTCGAGTCGCACCGCTGCCAGCGGTAGGTGAACGACGTCGGGTCGTTCGCCCACAGCCCGTTGCTCGTGGTCAGGATCGAGCCCTGGCGGTAGGTCCCCTCGACGGTCGGCGGCGAGGTCGAGCGCGGCGCAACCGCGAACGCCGTGGCCGCGACGACGAGCGCCGTCAGCGAGACGACGAGAAGCGCGAGCGTCCCCCGTGTCCTTCGTAGGCCAAGTTTCATTGTCTTCCTCCTCGTT
>JACCRW010000418.1 GCA_013813345.1 Actinomycetota bacterium | reverse complement strand
GGCCGAGACCGCCATCGCCGCCGCGGCGAGCCCGCCGGCCTGGGCCACGCAGGTCAAAGCGGGACTGGAGACCGCGGCCGGCGACGTGGCCACGGCCGTCGATGCCCTGACCGCGGCACTGACAACGCTGCTCGATCCGACGGCGCCGAGCGATCCGGCCGCCGCAAAGTCCCAGATCGCCGGACTGCTGAGCACGTTCACGTCGCTCGTGACCGGTCTACGCGCCGACAGCGCGGCCCTGCCGCTCCCGCCCTACGCGAAAGCCAAGCTCGACCGGCTCCTGCGGGGGGTCGAGCCCTACCTGTCCGACGCCGCCAAGGTGACCGCGGCGGTCGACCAGTTCCTCGCCTTCCTGCAGGGCCTCGACCCGGCGAACCTCGAGGTGCGGGCGAAGCTCGACTGGAGCACGCCGATCAAGCCGTTCAAGCTGGCCGGCGAGAACGTCTTCGAGTCGAAGGACCCACTCCGGATCGCGGTCGAGGCCAGGACGAGCGTCAAAGGCGGGGCCGGATTCGACGCGCTCGCCGAGATCACGAATTTCTCGCTCACGCTGGTCCCACCGGCGTCGCTGATGCGGATGCGCTTCGACCGGCTCGCCTTCCGGTCGGGATCGTCGAGCAAGCCCGACGTCGACGTTGTCTTCGGCGGCATCGAGTTCATCGGGCCGCTCTCGTTCGTCAACACGCTCCAGGAGCTGATCCCGCTCGACGGGTTCAGCGATCCACCCTTCCTCGACGTCTCGACCGGCGGTGTGCGGGCCGGGTTCACGCTCGGCTTGCCGAACGTCGCCGTCGGCGTCTTCGCGCTGCAGAACATCAGCCTCGGCGCCGACTGCAACGTGCCCTTCCTCGGCGAAGCGGTCACGGTCGGCTTCAACTTCTGCTCGCGCGAGCGGCCCTTCGCCCTCACCGTCACCTTCGTGGGCGGCGGCGGGTTCCTGGGCGTGCGGATCAGCCCCAAAGGCCTGCAGCTGCTCGAGCTCGCGCTCGAGTTCGGAGCCCGTCTGGCCGTCGATCTCGGCGTCGCGTCGGGATCCGTCGAGGTGATGGGTGGGATCTACCTGCGGCTCGAGGGCGACGGTGGCTCGCTCGCCGGCTACTTCCGCATCCGCGGCGAGGTCGACGTCCTCGGGTTGATCTCGGCGTCGATCGAGCTCTCGATGGAGCTGATCTACGAGTTCAACACCGGCAAGATGGTCGGCCGGGCGACGATCAGGGTCCAGGTCGAGGTGTTCATGTTCTCGTTCTCGGTCTCGGTCTCGGCGGAGCGGCGCTTCGCCGGCTCCAACGGCGATCCCACCTTCGCGGAGATCATGGACGTCGCCCCCGACGCCACCTCGCCCCGCTGGGACGAGTACTGCGACGCGTTCGCGGCCGCCTGAGGTGCCCTAGATGGCCGACATCCGCTACTCGGTCTGCGCGCTTCCGTGGTCGGTGGCCGCGGACGACGATCACCACGTGTCGCTGTTCGTCTCGCCGCGCCTGTCGCCCGACGGCAAGCTCGGGGAGTTCGACCCGGTGAGCCGCTGGACGGACGTCGTGACCGATCCGGGCACCGTGCTGACGCTCACCGACCAGACGGGGCAGCCGTACGAGATCCAGCCGATCCTCCCGGACGACCCCACGGTGTGGAGCGCAGTGTTCCCGGCGGAGACGCCCGTGCGGGCATGGGACAGTCGCTCGCTCGACGGCCGCGCGCTCCAGAGCTTTCCGGCCAAGCACGGGGTGGACGTGGCCAAGGTTCTGCACACAGCCTCGTTCGCGGCGGGGCCGATCGAGCCGCCGGCGCCGTCGGCCTCCTTCCTCGCCCCGCTGATGGAGTCCCTCGCCCGCCACATGAGTGCCTGGCGGGAGACGCACGACGGCATGGTCTACGACGAGTCCCTCGCGACCCACTACCTCGACCGAGCGACGGACGGTGGCCGGAGATCGATTCCCGCCGAGCGGAGCTCCAATCAGCCGCTGGCCGGGCTGATGTTGCCCGTGATCGGCGACCTTCACCGCGCACGGCGCTTCTTCGAGCGCCCGGAGTCCGCCCAGCCGTACCTCGCAGACCCCGACCCGGAAGCCGTCAGCCCCCGCCTCGAGAACCCGGAGCGCGACTTCCACGAGCGCCTGACGCTGCTCGGCGACCAGCCCGCGCTGCTGCGCCGTCTCGGGCTGGTGATCGACCTGGTCGTCGCCGACCTCGGGCGCCTGAGCCAGGCGCAGTGGCTGACCGGCCGGATCGAGCTCGCCGGGGCGGGCGACCTCACTCTTCCCACGCGCGTGCGCTGCCGGGCGGCAGGCAAGACCCTCGTGACGATCGGCCTCGACGGCGGCGACTGGCACGACGGCCGGCTGCGCCTCGGCGACTCCGAGCGCTTCTCGATGCTCGACCTCGACCCCGACGCCAGCGCGCTGAAGCTCGACCGCTTCCTCTGGACGGTGCCCCGCCTGTCGAGCCAGGAGAGCAGTGGCGAGCCCGCGCACGCGGCGCCGCCCACGCTGAAGGGTCACGGCTTCGGGGTAGCCCGGGCCGATCGGGCGGACGACCTCGGAAAGCGACAGGCGGCCGCGGCGACGAAGACCGAGCCTGCGCTGACCGGCGGCGACGCTCCCCTGTTGCACACAGAAGACGTGAACCGCGGCATGCGTGTCGAGGTCTGGGACGACACGGCGCGGCGCTGGTTCACGCTGCACGCTCGCGGCGCCGAGGTGGCGGTCGACGGCATGGCTCCGTTCCACGTCGACGAGGAAGGCTGGATCCAGGGGGGGACGGTTCAGGAGACGTACGGCATCGAAGGCGGCACGGTGTACGTGCACGAGTCGGTGTTCGGGTGGTCGGGGTGGAGCCTCTCCGCGCCTCATCCGGCCCTCTCGCTCGAGCACACCTACGGCACTCCGCCGCCGGCCCCGGACGATCCGGAGCGCAACGAGCGGCTCACCGACCCGGAGCTGCCGGCCGCGCCGGCGGTGCACGTGGTGACGCAGTACCGCGTCACGCCGGGCACGCTGCCCCGCCTGCGCTACGGGCGCTCCTACGCGCTGCGGGCGTGGTCGGTCGATCTGGCCGGCGCGAGCCCCAAGCACGAGCTGACGC
>JACCRW010000405.1 GCA_013813345.1 Actinomycetota bacterium | reverse complement strand
TCCTGGAAGACTCGATCCCGGTCCCGATCGTCACCACCCGCGTAACCCCCACGGCGCGGGCGCGCGAGAGCAGCTCGCCCAGGGGCTCGTCGCACCCGTCGAGGTGCGCGTGGGTGTCGATCACGCGCCGCCGGCCTGGCGCATGCGTTCGAGCTCGTCGGCCACGACCTGCACCGGGTCGAGCTTGCGGAAGAGCGGCCTCGGCTTGGGTAGAGCCCGTCCGGCCGGGAGGGCACTCGGCTCCCAGCGGCCGACCCACGTCTCGTAGTCGCCCGTGAGGACGAGATACGGCGGATCGTCTCCTTCGACGATCTTCTCGTAGCGGAGCTCGCCCGCGATCACGTCCCCGTAGCCCAGCAGCTCGTGCAACGTCTGCGAGCTGAACGGAAGGAACGGCGTAAAGAGGAGCTTGAGGTTGTCGATTGCGCGGAGAACGACGTAGAGGACGGTGCCCGCCCGGTCGCGGTCATCCTTGATCGTTGCCCAAGGAGCCTGTGCGGTGACGTACTGATTGACGAGCGAGGCGAGTCGCATCGTCTCGGCGAGCGCGGCTTTGAAACGTGTTTGCTCGATGAGCGCGCCGACGGTATCGAAGCCGCCTTCGACTGCTGCGAGCACTGCCTCGTCCGCGTCTGTCAGCTCGCCCGGCTTGGGTACTACGCCGAAGTTCCGGTGCGCACTGGTCAGCGTCCTGTTGACGAGGTTGCCCCAGTTCGCAACGAGCTCGTCGTTGTTGCGACGAACGAACTCGGCCCAGGTGAAGTCAGCGTCCTGGGTCTCCGGGCCGGCCGCCGTCAGGAAATAGCGGAGGGGATCGGGGTCGTAGCGACTGAGGAAGTCACCCACATGGATCACGACGCCACGGCTGGTACTGAGCTGCTGCCCCTCCATCGTCAGGTACTCGGAGCTCGCGATGTCGTCCGGAAGCTCGAGCGGCCCCATCCCTGCGCCGATTTGGCCAACATCCCGGTAGCCCATCAGCTGTGCAGGCCAGATAACGCTGTGGAAAACGATGTTGTCCTTGCCCATGAAGTAGGCGTGGCGCGCGTCCGGGTTCTGCCACCAGTCGCGCCACGCGTCGGGCGTACCGCGGTTGCGCGCCCATTCGACAGCAGCGGAGAGATAGCCCACGACCGCATCGACCCAGACATAGATTCGCTTGTCTTCGCGCTCCTCATAGCCAGAGACGGGAACGCGAACGCCCCAATCGAGATCGCGCGTGGCCGCACGCGGTTTGAGGTTCTTGGCGAGCTCGAGCGAGAATCGGCGCACATTCGGCCGCCAGTGCTCCTGAGCCGAGATCCACGCGATGAGCTGCTCCGCGAACGCCGGCAGGTCGAGGAAGAGGTGCGACGTCTCCTTGAAGACCGGCGGGGTGCCGTCGATCTTCGAGCGGGGCTCGATCAGGTCGGCCGGATCGAGCTGATTGCCGCAGTTGTCGCATTGATCTCCCCGCGCTTCGGGAAAGCCGCAGATCGGGCACGTGCCTTCGATATAGCGGTCGGGGAGCGTCCGGCCGGTCGCGGCGGAGACCGCCCCGACGGTTGTCTGCTCGAAGATGAAGCCCTGCTCGTAGAGCGTGCGAAAGATGTCTCGCACCACCTCGTGGTGGTTCCGTGTGGTCGTGCGCGTGAACAGGTCGTACGAGAGGCCGAGTCGACGGAGATCGTCTCGGATGATCTCGTTGTTGCGGTCGGCCAGCTCACGTGGAGTGACTCCGGCTTGATCCGCGGCGACCATGATCGGCGTACCGTTCTCGTCGGTGCCGCTCACCATCAGGACGTCGTTGCCCCGCAACCGGTGGTAGCGGGCGTAGGTGTCGGACGGGACGCCGAACCCCGCCACATGCCCGAGATGGCGCGGGCCGTTCGCATACGGCCACGCCACCGCGACGAGAATCTTCTGCTGCGGCCTCTCGCTCATGGAGGGCAATGATACGAGCGGCCACCCGAGGCTTTCCTTGGCGGCGTCGGGCCACGCACACGACGGCAACGAGCGCGAGTCCGAGCAGCAGAGCAAGAGGTCGGAGATTCCGTCTGGCGCGCTCCTCCGAGCCCCGCGCTGCGACCTGACGCACGGCCTCGCGACGCTCGCCGGCCACGGGGATGGTCTCCCGACGCTCGGAAACGCTCGTGTCCCGCGCCGGAACCTGCCGAGTCGCGAATCGTTTCGCCCGCACAACGCGCGATGTGAGATCGGTGGACCGCGGATTGCCGGCACGTGCCGCAGTGCGCGGAGCCCGGAGCGGCGGAGTCGACGCTCCACGAGCGCTGTGCCACCCAGTCGGCTCAGGGACGACTCGGTTCGGTCGCAGAGACTCGGATGTGCGAATCGCGGGCCTCTCTCGAACGGGTCGGGCCGGCGGCTCGGCTGCGCCTTCGGCGAGTTGCCTGCGCACGAGCTGAGAATCGGCGCGGCTGACGACAGGCATAGCTGCCGCCCTGGCCTCAGTGACGGTTGCTGTCGGGTTGGGAACCGATGCAGGCGACGCCAGCTCGTCGTTGCCGGCCGGCCACTCGGCGGCGCCCGGAAGCGTCGACTCGGAAGGGGTCGAGTTCTCGTGGCTAGTCTCGGCGACGGCCGCCGGCGCCGGCTCGGAGCCGGTCGGCTGCGCCGGTAGAGGGACGGCTGGCTGGACCGACGGGAGCGGAGCGGCTGCCGGCTCGGGTGCCGACGCCACTACCTCCGGCGGCGATGCCTGTACCGCAGTGAGGGCCGGCTCTGGAACGGCTGGGACGGGGACGGGAACCGGGGAGCGGTCGCGGGCCGGCAGCAAGCCGAGCGGATCGACGTAGCCGTCCGCGTCGGAGGCGAGCCGAACGCCCAGGTGCACGTGAGGTTGCGTTGTCACCGCGTCGGCGCTCTCGCCCACGTACCCCACGGTCG
>JACCRW010000401.1 GCA_013813345.1 Actinomycetota bacterium | reverse complement strand
ACCATCGAGCCCAGGTGCACCGGCTGCGCGAAGCCCTGCGCGACGGAGCGGAGCTCGGCGTCGAAGAACGCGCACGAGAAGTCCGAGCGAGTCTTGATGTTCGTCGAATAGGCGCTCCGCTTGAGCGCGAGCGCCATCTCGTCGGTAGCGGCGACGAGCGCGTTCCGGATCACCTCGAACGAGATGGGATCTACGGCCGCCATCCGTACACCTCCCGGGCGCGCTCCGGGCCGACCTTGCCCTCGCGGACGTCGCGGGCGACGAGCTCACGGTCTCGCTCCTCCGGCGGCCCGTAGCCGCCACCACCGCAGGTGCGATAGCTGACCACGTCCCCGGCCTCGAGCTCGACCGTTCCCTTGGCGGAGAGTTGCGTCTCCGCGCCGCCTCGGATCAGAACGTACTCGGCCGGCTTGCCGTCGTGGCCGCCGAGCACGCCCCAGGGGCCGCGGACGGTCCGGTCGGCGAGAACAGTGAACGTCGTCGGACGATCGAAGAGGAAGTCCTTGCGCAGCCCGAGCCCCCCGCGGAAGCGGCCCGGGCCGGCCGAGTCGTCCACGAGCGCGAGCCGCGTCACCCGGACGGGATAGTTCAACTCCGTCTCCTCGATCGGGGCGTTCTCGGTGTTCTGGCCGTGGGTCTGGACGGCGTCGGGCCCGTCGCTCGCGGCCCGGCCGCCGTAGCCGCCCGCGAACGTCTCGAGGAAGCAGTAGTACTCGTTCGTCGCCGCGTCGACGCCGCCGAAGCCGGCGTGGCACATCATCGCTTTCGTCCCCGCCGGCAGCCGCTCGGGCAGCACGGGCAGGAGCGCGCGGAAGATCACGTCGACGAGGCGCGTCTGCGTCTCCCAGCCGCCGACGACAGGGCTCGGCCAGGTGCAGTTGGTGACGCTGCCCACGGGAGCGTCGAGCGAGACGAGCCGATAGAAGCCGTCGTTGACCGGCAGGTCGGGGTCGATCAGGCACTTGACCGCATACGCGCACGCCGAGAACGTCTGCGCGTAGGTCGAGTTGACCGGGGCGCGCCGCTGCGCGTCGGAGCCGGCAAGGTCGAAAGCGACGCCGTCCGCAGAGATCTCGACCCGGGCCCGGAGGCGGACGGGCTCGTCCGTGTACCCGTCCGTGTCGACGAAGCCCTCGGCTTCGTAGGCGCCGTGCGGCAGGGCCGCGAGCTCCGCGCGAGTGCGCCGCTCCGTGTACTCGAGCAGCTCGGCCATCGTCTCGACCACGGCGCCGAGCCCGTGGCGGGCGGCGAGCGCCTGGAGCCGGCGCACTCCGGTCGCGTTGGCCGCGATCTGGGCGCGAAAGTCGCCGGCAGTCTCGTGCTTGGAGCGGATCTGCGCCAGGATCAGGCTGAACACGTCCGGGACGAGCCTGCCGCCCTCCACGAGCTTGACGGGCGGGACGATCACGCCCTCCTGGAACACCTCCCGGAACGCTCCGATCGACGCCGGCGCGCCGCCCCCGACGTCGACGTGGTGAGCGAGGTTCGCGACGTAGCCGAGCAGCTCGCCGTCGCAATGCACGGGCGAGATCAGGCTCACGTCGTTCAGGTGGACGCCGCTCGGGAAGGGCTCGTTCGTGATGATCGCGTCGCCCGGCGCGAGGTTCTCGGGGCCGTAGTCGCGGATCGCCCGGGGCACCTGCTCGGCCATCGAGCCCAGGTGCACCGGCTGCGTGAAGGCCTGCGCAACCGCACGGAGCTCGGCGTCGAAGAAGGCGCACGAGAAGTCCGAGCGAGTCTTGATGTTCGTCGAGTAGGCGCTGCGGCGGAGCGTCAGCGCCATCTCGTCCGTGGCCGCGACGAGCGCGTTCCGGATCACCTCGAACGTGATCGGATCCATCAGTAGGGCCCCTGCCGCTCGTGCCGGTCCCGCGCGCGCCCGACCGCGTCGAGGTCGAGCTCGAAGCCGAGCCCCGGCGCCGTGGGCACAGCGACGCGTCCGCCGGCGATCTCGATCGGCGTCGTCACGAGCTGCTCGGAGAGCAGGTGGTGCATCGCCTGGTTGCCGAGCGTCTGGTTCGGCAGGCAGCCCAGCACCTGCAGCGCCGCGAAGGTCGAGATCGCGCTCTCGACGCAGGCGTGCCGGTTCATCGGGATCCCGTGCGACTCCGCCAGATACGCCATCTGACGCCATCGCCAAAGGCCGCCGGACTCGTGGCTGCCGAGCACGATCGCGTCCGCGGCCTCCTGCTCGAGGACGGCGCGGAGCTCCGCGGTCGTGTGCACCGCCTGGTCGGCGGCGATCTTCGTCTCGACCGATCGGCGCACCCAGGCGAGGCCCGAGACGTTTCCGGCCGGCACGGGCTGCTCGACCCAGTCGAGGTCGTACGCCTCGAGCCGCCGGATCGCGTCGACCGCGCCCGGCACGTCCCACGCTTCGTTGGGGTCGAGGCGCAGGAGCGGCTCGGGGCCGATCGCCTCGCGCACGGCCCCGACGATCTCCTCGTCGTCGCGATCCCCGCGGCCGACCTTCAGGTAGACGACGCGATAGCCCTGGGTGGCGAGCGCGGCCGCGTCGCGCGCGAGCTCCTCGGCGGTGTCCCCCTGCGGGAAGGCCATGAAGTCGACCTCGTCGTGGACACGCCCGCCGAGGAAGGTCGACGCGGGCACGCCGAGCCCCTTGCCGAGCGCGTCCCAGCACGCCGTCTCGATCCCGCTCAGCACCTGTTGGGAGAAACGAGGCGTGAAGCGCCAGCGACCTTCGCGCCAGAGCTCGCCGAGTATCGCCTCGACCTCGCCGGGCGAGCGGCCGACGAACGAGCGCGCCATCAGGAGGCCGTACGACTCGACAGCCGCGGAGTCCTCGCAGATCGATTCGCCGTACCCGATCGCGCCGTCGTCGGTCTCGACCGTGAAGAGGACGAGGTTCGCCCCCTCCTGCACGCCCGAGCGCCAGTGGAACGGCCGCTCGAGCGGGATCGCGATCGGCGTCGCGGTGACCGCGGAGATCCTCACGCGCGGTTCCCCGGCCCCCAGACGGAGCCGAAGGTTCGCCCGGCGGCGAAGCGGGCGCCCGAGAGGTCGGAGAGGTCGATCTCCGGCGCCTCGCCGGCGATCACGGACGCGAGCGCCTCTCCAATGGCCGGGCCGAGCTTGAAGCAGTGGCCGCTGCCGCCGAAGGCCGAGTAGTAGCCGCCGACCTCCTCCTCGCCGACGATCGGATACCAGTCCTCGGTGATGTCGTAGACGCCGGAGTAGCCGGTGACGTAGGCGCCGCCGTAGCCCTCGCCCCCGATCGTCGCGGCGAGCGAGGGCACACGGCGCACGAGCTTCGGCACCATCCGGGCGAGGTGCTCCTCGTCGGTGCCGGCGTCGTAGTTCTCCGGATCGGCGGGCTCGGGCTCCTTCGGCCAGCCCTCGCCGACGAGCACCTTGCCCTCGCCGTAGTGGCGGAAGTAGAGCCGCTGCGCGGCGTCGGACATGACCGGGATCTCGCCGAAGCCGTCGGGCGCCTCGAAGACCGCCTCGTGCTCGCGACTGAACCTGAGCGGGTGGTCGACTCCGACCATCCGGCCGATCCGGTCGCCCCAGGGCCCGCCGGCGTTGACGACGACTCCGGTCGCGATCGTGCCCTGCGAGGTGACGACGCCGCCGACACGGCCTCGCTCGATCTCGATCGCCGTCGCCTCGCAGCCCTCGAGCAGCTCGAGCCCTCGCTGCTGCGCAGAGCGGACGAGCGCGCGCACCGTCGCGACGGGGTCGGCGTATCCCGACGTCCGCTCGAAGCAGGCGAGCGCTATCCCCTCGACGTCGAGCTCCGGCCAGCGATGCGAGACCTCCTGGGGCGTGAGGATCTCCGTCTCGACCCCGAAGCGCCGTTGCACCGGAACGACGTCGCGGATCGCCTGTTCCTGCTCCGGCGGCGCGATCACCATGTAGCCGTCCTGGACGAAGCCGACCGGCCCGCCGAGCTCCTCCTCGGCGTTCGCGAACATCGCGGCGCCACGGACGGCGAGCCTGATCGCGACCTCGTTCGAGTAGTGCTGGCGGATGTGCGCGGCCGAGTACTGCGTCGAGCCGCCGCAGATCTCCGACTTCTCGACGAGCGCCACCCGGCCGTAGCCGAGCTTCGTCAGGAAGTGAGCGACGCTCGCCCCGATGATCCCGCCTCCGATCACGACCGCATCGGCTCTCTCGATCACCCGCTCCTCCTCTCGGCCCGTAGGGCCATGGTCGCTTCCTCGTCCACGGTGCCCTCGGCTGCGACAACGATGCCGTAGAGCTCCCGTGCCGCCTTCGGAGTGACCTTCTCGTTCAGAACGTCGGCGGCCACAGCGGCGGGGTCGCGCTCGAGCGGATCGCCCCAGCCCCCACCGCCGGCCGTCCGGTGCTCGTAGACGTCGCCCGCCTCGATCTCGATCGAGAACATCGGTGGGAGCGTCTCCTCGGTTCCGTCGGCGTGCAGCAGGACGTTGGCTGAGAGTCCCCCTGGGCCGCCGCCCGCCAGGCCGTAGGGCGGATGCTTCGACCGGTCGGAGCGGACGACCAGCGAGGTGCGAGGCGTGAGGCAGCGCCAGACGCGCTCGATCGCGAGGCCGCCGCGGTGCAGGCCGGCGCCGCACGAGTCGGGCACGAGGCCGTACCGCTCGACCATGATCGGGTACTCGGACTCGGCCACCTCGACCGGGATGTTCGCGGCGAGGCTCGCCGGGTTCGTCAGGCCGTCGTTGCCGTCGGCCTCGGGCGTGCCGCCCCAGGTTCCGACCACGAGCTCGTAGAAGATGAACCGCCCGCCCTCGGGCCGCTCGGCGCCGAGGATCGCGAGCGTGTTGCCGCCCTCGCCGGCGGCGGGCACGCGGTTCGGGATCAGCTGAGCGAGCGCGCCGCTGACGGCGTCGAGCACGCGGAACCCCGTTACGCCCCGCATCGAGGAGGCGCCCGGCAGCACGACGTCCGCGATCGTCCCCGGCTTGGTGAGGATGTGGATCGGGCGGAAGGCGCCGGCCGTGTTTGGCACCTCGACGGTCAGCGCCGCTCGCACCGCCTGGTAGACGCACGCTTGCACGAACGAGCGCGTGCTGTTGAGCGAGCCGCGCACCATCGGCGAGGAGTCCGTCAGGTCGGCCGTGACCTCGTC
>JACCRW010000395.1 GCA_013813345.1 Actinomycetota bacterium | reverse complement strand
TGCCGCAGGTCGAGGCGATCGAGGCGCTCGGCGTACGCACGCGCCGCTACGCGTCCTATCAGCGGAAATGGATGCGACGGATTCCCGGCATCGTCATGATCGACGCGAACCGGCCGGCGGACGAGGTGGCGGATGAGATTCTCGAAGTGGCACGCGCTCGGCAACAGCTACCTGCTCGTCGAGCGGGGTGACCTCGGCCGCCCGCTCGAGCCCGAGCAGGCTCGGCTGCTCTGCGACGGGCGCCGTGGAATCGGGTCCGACGGCGTCCTCGAGGTCATCGCCGTCGCTGGAATGCGCGCCGAGATCGCGATCTGGAACCCGGACGGTTCGCCGGCCGAGTTCTCGGGCAACGGCGCCCGCATCGCCGCTGCCTGGCTCATGGAGCGCAGCGGCTCTGCTGAGGTGATCGTCGTCGTCTCGGGTCGCGAGCACAGAGCCGCGAGGCATGGTGCCGAGATCGAGCTGGAGATCGGACCGGTCGAGGCGCACGAGCCTGAGACGGTCGCTGTCGACGACGAGCGGATCGAGCTGACCCGTGTCTCCGTCGGCAATCCGCATGCGGTCGTCCGACGCGATCTCGATCGCCGGGAGCTGCTGCGGCTCGGACCTCTGCTCGAGCGACACGAGCGCTTTCCGGAGCGGACGAACGTCCAGTTCGTCCGGGTCGACGGCTCGCACGATCTTACGGTGCTCGTCTGGGAGCGCGGAGCGGGGGAGACCTCGGCATCCGGCTCGAGCGCCGTTGCCGTTGCGGCGGCCGCGATCGCCAACGCCTGGTGCGAGAGCCCGGTCACCATTCACATGCCGGGAGGCGATCTTGGCGTGTCACTCGACGCAGAGAGTCGAGCCACACTGACCGGCCCCGCCGAGAAGCTCGGCGATTACGACTACAGCCTCGAATAGTCCGTCGCTGTTGCAAGTGTCGGTCGAATCGCCGTAGAGTCAGCATCCCAAACGAAAGGATCACATGCCGACCTGGCTTTGGATCGTCATCATCGTGCTCGTTGTGTTGGCCGCTCTCGGCTACTTCGGCCGGGGACGCCGCACGAGATAGCCGCGCCTCGTCTAGACCGCGATCTCGAACTCTCGCAGGACGTCGTTCAGCGAGGTCTTGAGGTCGGTCGACTCGCTCCGCTCGCCCACGATCAAAGCGCAGGGAAGGCCGTAGGTTCCTGCGGGGAAGTCCTTCTGCCGCACCCCCGGTAGCACGACTGCCCGCGGCGGCACGACGCCGCGCCGCTCGACCGGCTCCGAACCGGTCACGTCGATGATCGGCACCGACGCCGAGAGAACGACGTTCGGGGCGATTACCGCGCCCGCGCCGACGCGCACGCCTTCGACGACGATCGCGCGCGAGCCGACAAAGGCGCCGTCCTCGATCACGACTGGGCTCGCCTGCGGCGGCTCGAGCACACCGCCGATGCCCACGCCGCCGGAGAGATGGACGTCGGCGCCGATCTGGGCGCACGAGCCGACCGTCGCCCAGGTGTCGACCATCGTCCGCGGCCCGACCCAGGCGCCGATGTTCACGTAGCCGGGCATCAGCACGACGCCCTCAGACAGGAACGAGCCGTAGCGTGCGACTCCGGGCGGCACGACGCGCACGCCGCGCTCGGCGTAATCGGTCTTTACCGGAATCTTGTCCAGGAACTGGAGCCCACCGACCTGCATCGGCTCCACCTTCCGCAGCCGGAAGAACTCGAGGATCGCGAGCTTCGCCTCGATGTCGACGACCCACTCGCCGTCGATTAGCGCGGCGACGCGCCGCTCGCCGCGGTCGAGCGCAGCCACGATCTCGACCGCGAGCTCCGGGGTCACAGAACCTCCTCCAGGATCGCAACCGCGCGGGCGCAGTCATTCTCGGACGGGACGAGCGCGACGCGGAAGTAGCCCTCGCCGGCGGCGCCGAGGTACGAACCCGGCGCGACGAGGATCCCGTGCTCGAGCAGCCGCTCGGCAAACGTCTCCGAGCTCTCGCCGCCGGGAACTTCGAGCCAGAGATACATCGTCGCCTCGCTGCCCGCGACGCGCACGCCCTTGCGGCGGCAGAGCTCGAGGAAGAGCTCGCGCTTGCGTCCGTAGAGAGCGCGCGTTCGCTCGACGTGCGCCTCGTCTCCCCAGGCGACCACCGACGCTCGCTGGACGAACTCCTGCGGCGCGGTGCCCACGGTCGGCCGGAAGGCCTTGAGCGCTGCGATCAGAGCGGGATCGCCGGCGACGAAGCCGCTGCGGTAGCCCGTCATCGAGCTCCGCTTGGAGAGGGTGTTGAAGACAGCGACGTTCGTCCGATCGGCGAGCTGCAGCGCCGAGGCGGGCGGCTGCTCGAACCAGAGCTCGGTGTAGGCCTCGTCCGAGGCGACGACGAACCCATGCTCGCGGGCTAGTTCCGCCAGGCGCTCGTAGAAGTCGAGTGGCGCGGTCGCGCACGTCGGATTGTTCGGATAGTTGACCCAGAAGACGGCGAGCCGGTTCCACGTCTCCTCGTCGATCGAGTCGAGGTCGGGCAGGAAGCCATGCCGCTCGTGCAGTGGCAGCGGAAGCGGGAGCGCTCCCGTGAAGAGCGCGCCGCGCTCGTAGACCGGGTAGCCCGGCTCGGTGAACGCGACGGTGTCCTTGCCGCGCTCGAGATCGACGACGACCTGCGCGAAGCTGAAGATCGCCTCCTTGCTGCCGAGAGTCGGGATCACCTCCGTGTCGGGATCGAGCTCGATCTCGAACCGGCGGCCGGCCCAGCCCGCGATCGCCTCGCGCAGCTCCGGTAGCCCCTGCGCCTGCGGATAGCCCATCCGGTCGCGGAGCCCGTCGACGAGCGCCTGCCGGATCACCGGGTCGGTCGCCTCGCGTGGATCGCCCATCCCGAAGTCGATCACCTCGATGCCGCGGGCCTCGACCCGCCGTGCGGCTTCGTTCAGGCGCACGAACGGGTAGATTGGTTGGCGCTCGAGGACGGGCGAGATCGGCACAGTCCGACGCTACCGGCAGCCGCTACCGGTGAGGAACGCCCAGAGCGACTCGTAGGCTTTGACGAGCGCCGCGATTCCCACGCGTTCGTCGCGGCGGTGGGCGTAGCGAGGCGCCCCCGGGCCGAAGTTGACCGCGTCGATTCCGCGCGCGGTGAAGTCGGCGACGTTCGTCCA
>JACCRW010000386.1 GCA_013813345.1 Actinomycetota bacterium | reverse complement strand
GAAGAGTCGGCCGCCGTTCACGAAGATGTTCTGTCCGGTGACGAAGTCGGAGCCGCGCCCGACGAGGTAGAGCACCGTTCCGACCATGTCCTCGGGGACCTGGTCGCGCTTGAACGCCCGCTGGCGTGCCATCAGCTCGGCCATCTCCGGCTGCCGCCCCGCGTAGTCGGGGTCGTGTGGGATGTAGTCCGGGCTCACCGTGTTGACGCTGATGTTCCACTCGCCGAGCTCCCGCGCGAGCGCGCGAGTGAGTCCCACGATCGCGGCTTTGGACGAGACGTAGTGGAGGAAGAACGGGATCCCGCTCGGCACCGTCATCGACGAGACGTTGACGATTTTCCCGTAGCGACGCTCCTTCATCGCTGGGGCGACGGCGCAGGCGCAGAGCCAGCTGCCGCGGACATTGACGGCGAATACCGCGTCCCACTCCTCCACCGTCAGCTCGTGGAAGGGCTTCTTCCGGATCGAGGAGAAGATCGCCGCGTTGTTGACGAGCGCGTCGATTCGGCCAAAGGCGCGGAGCGTCGCCTGGGCCATCGCGTCCGCCGAGGCCTGGTCGGAGACGTCGACCGCGACACCGAGCGCCGTGCCTCCGGCCGCCTCGACCTCGGCGACGACGGGTGTGGGATCGGCGATGTCCGCGACGACGACCGCGTAGCCGGCGTCTGCGAGCCCAAGAGCGTAAGCGCGACCGATGCCCTTGGCGGCGCCCGTGATCACCGCGACCGGCGCGCTCATGAGAGGAACTCCACAAGTGCCTGCGCGAGCTCCGCGGGTCGCTCGACGGAGACGAGATGGCCGCAGCCCGGAATGCGCACGAGCGTGACATTGGCGCCCTCGGCGACCATCCGCTCCGCATCCTCGGCGGAGAGGACGCGACTGTCCTCCGCGTGAACGACGAGCACGGGCTGCTCCAGCTCCCGCAGCTCCTCCCAGCGGTCGTCGAGCCGGAACGGCCAGCGTTCGAGGAAGAACGGGTCGTGCTTCTTCGCCAGCCGCCGCCGGCGACGGGCCGGGTGGAGAGGGCCGCGATCGTCTCGAGCGTGGCTTCGGCCGCCCGGGGAGCGAGCCGCCGCTCGGTCTCGACCGCTTCGGCGCCGCTTGCGAACGCGTATCCGAGCGGGAGCACGTCGGTCTCGGCGAGCTTCGAGGACGGCGCGATGTCGACGAGCGCGAGCCGTCGCACGAGCGCCTCTGTCTGCGCGGTGAGCGCGAGCGCGACGAGGCCGCCGGACGAGAAGCCGACGAGGTCGAGCTCGGCGATGCCGAGGCGATCCAGAACCACGAGGACATCCGCGACGTGCTCCTCCGTGCCGTAGCGGCCGTCGGCCGACCACTGACTGTCTCCGTAGCCGCGGAAGTCGAGGGCCAGCACGCGTCCGACCTCCTTCAGGGCCGGAGCGACGTCGTGCCACATCCAGGCGCTGCCGGCGACTCCGTGCAGGAGCAGCACGGGCCGCCCCTCGCCGCCGTAGTCGAGGAGGTGGAGGCGGAGATCGCGCACGGACAGAAACCGATGCTGCGGTGGCGCCATCCGCCTCTATCATCACGAGCGAGGGTCGAGGTTGTCGAGCGACGCGGCGTCAGCGGTTGCCGGGGCGTGGCGAGCGGTGCGAAGGGCGCGATGAGCGGCACGCGGCAGGCAAGGCGGAAGCTGGGCGAGCCGGAGCGGCTTGCAGCCCTAGCGTGGGAGAGATTCGCGGCCGGCGAGGACGTCGCCCACGGCGTGCGTCCGGAGATCGTCAGCTCGTGGCTCCGCTGCCGCGACGAGTACGGCGTCGACCCTGGGAATCGGCGCGCGCCCGCCTCGGCGCGCGGCGCCACGCTCGCCCCCTACGAGTCGATCGTCGCAGCGGAGCTCGGCGCGGCGGCGATGTCGATCTCGGCCGACGTCGGCGCCGTCGGCGGCGTCGTCTCGGTTGCGGACGGGATAGGACGCGTGCTCTCGACATGGGGAGACGAAGGCGCAGAGCGCCGGAGCAGCGAGCAGAATCTGCAGCCGTTCGCGTCCTGGAACGAGCTCTCGGCTGGAACGACGGGGATCGGCACGGCTCTCGCCTCGCGACGGGAGGTCACCGTCAGCCGGTACGAGCACTGGTGCGCCGCCTTCCACGACTGGAGCTGCGCGGCGGTAGCGGTGGTCGTGCCGGAAACCGCAGCAGCCGTGGGGGTGATCGGGATCTCCATGTGGGATCGGCCGGTGCCGAACGGAGCGCTGGCGTGGCTTCGCGGCGCCGCGCGTGGGGTGGAGCGCCGGCTGCGCGGCCGTGGCGATGCGGCACTTGCACTCCCTGCGCCTGCCGGGCCGCTGTCGGCGCCCGGCCGCCTCGTGGGTGTGCGCGACGGACGGATGCTGCTCGTCGACAGGTCCGCTGTTCGCGCGATCTTCGCGGAGCAAGGACTCGTTTGGCTCGAGACGGCGGAGGGGCGGCTCCGCGCGGCGGCCAAGGGAATCGGGGAGCTCGAACAGCGACTGGCCGGCGACGGGTTCATGTGCGTCAGTCGAGGCGCTCTCGTCAACCTCGCGCACGTTCGTGAGATCGCGACGGGCTTCAACGGCGGTCTCTGGCTCCTGCTCGACGACACCGTCGAGCCGATCCAAGTCGCGCGTCGCCGGGTACCTGCGCTTCGCGCCGCGCTCGGCATCTAAGACCGTTCGAGCCGCCTGCTCGACCGCTCGGCTCGCTTCTCGCGCCGCTCGGGACGCTCCGCTCGACCTGGAGCCGGATTCGCCGGATCATTGGCGAGGATGTCCGAGCCCGCGGTCTGCCCGATCCATTTCGACCTGCTCGATCCGGAGCAGCGCCGGAACCCGTACCCCGTCCTCGCGCAGGCGCGCGAGCACGAGCCGGTCTTCTTCTCCGAGACCGACGGTTTCTGGGTCGTCACCCGCTATGACGACGTGATGCGGGTGCTGAAGGACCACGAGACGTTCTCCGCGCGCGACGCGCTTCGGTCGTCGCCCGTCGAGCTACCGATGGAGGTCGAGAACGTCCTCGCGGAGGGGTGGCCCGAGATGCCGTTGATCATCGACACCGATCCGCCGCTGCACACCCGGATCCGCGGTCTGATCACCCGGGCGTTCACGCCGCGGCGCGTGGCCGAGACCGAGCCCTGGAACACCTCGATCGCCTCCGAGCTGATCGACGGCTTCGCGGTGGATGGCTCCTGCGACCTCGTCGAGCGCTTCGCGTGGCCGCTGCCGTTGCGCGTGATGGGCCGCCTGCTCGGACTGCCGACCGAGGATCTCGGGCGCCTGCACACCTGGAGCAGCGACTGGCTCGCGCTACACCAGCGCGGCTCGACCCTCGAGCAGCAACTCGCCTGGGCGCGCAGCACGGTCTCGTTGCAGGCCTACTTCGTAGACGCCCTCGAGCAGCGGGAGCGAGAAGGAGGCGACGATCTGATCGCGGCGCTCCTCACCGCCGCGCGGGAGCTGGAGCCGCCGCTACCCCTGGAGGCTCTGCTCGGCGTGCCGTTCGACCTGCTGATCGCAGGCCACGTCACCGTGACCCGGGCGATTGGGAACGCGATCCTCCTGCTCCTTCGCGAGCCTGAGGCTCCCGCCCTGGTCGGCAACGACGACCTGCTGGCGGGCGCGATCGAGGAGATCCTCCGGCTCGAGTCGCCCGCGCAAGGCCTCTTCCGCACGACGAACCGAGAGGTCGACCTTGGTGGAGCGACGATCCCAGCAGGGGCGCGGGTGATGGTCCACTACGGATCCGCGAACCGCGACGACCGCGTCTTCGAGCAGGCGCATCGCTTCGATCCACGGCGGCCGAACGCGAGCCGTCACGCCGCCTTCGGCAAGGGAATCCACTTCTGCATCGGCGCCCCGCTGGCACGGCTCGAGCTCAAGGTCGCGCTGCCGCTCCTCCTCGAGCGGCTACCGCGTCTCCGCTTGGCCGGCGCTGACGCCTTCGCCTACGAGCCGATCTTCTTCGCCCGCGGCCTGTCGCGACTCCAGGTCGAGTGGGACGCTTGACATGTCAGAGCTCCGGTTCCACCATGGTTCGCAGGCACCGTCGTCCTCCTCCTCTCAGAAAGGGGTCTCCATGCTGCGGAAGCTCGTGATCGCGCTCATCGTTCCGCTCGTCCTCGTCGGTGCCGCCCTCGCCCAACCGGACGCGCGCCAGGCCGACTCGGTCAACTATGCGACCTCCTTCGGCAACTTCGGTCGCGACGCCTATGTCTACGTCGCGATCGAGCGCGGCTACTTCCGCGACGCCGGCCTCGACGTGAAGGTGACGTCCGGAACGGGATCGGTGGACAACATCAAGCTCGTCGCCGCCGGCCGCCTCGACTACTCACCGGTTGACATCGGCGCGCTCGTCGTCACGAAGGCGAACGAGGGCCTGCCGGTGAAGATCGTCAGCGTCGTCCACCAGAACACGATGTCCGCGATCTTCACGCTCGAGGAACGCGGGATCACGACGCCCAAGGAGCTGGAGGGGCGAACGCTTGCCGACTCGCCCGCCTCGACCGTGCGGATCCTGTTCCCGCTCTACGCGAAGAAGGCCGGAATCGACGCGAGCAAGGTGACGTGGCGCGATGCGGCGCCCCCGGCGCTGCCGGCGCTCCTCGCCTCGCGGCAGGTGGACGGGATCGGCCAGTTCAGCGCCGGCCTACCGCTCGTCTCCCGCGCCGCCGGGGGGAAGAAGATCCGCAGCTTCAAGTACTCGAAGGTGCTCCCCGGCCTGCTCGGAATCGGGATCATCGCCTCGGAGGACAAGATCCGCACGAACCCGGGTCAGGTACGGGCGTTCACGCGGGCGTTGAACAAGGGGCTCGCGTGGTCGATCCAGAACCCGGGCGCCGCCGGAGCGATCCTCGCGAAGTACCAGCAGCTCGCCGATCCCGTCGTTGCGGCGCAGGAGCTTCGGATCATGAAGTTCTTCGTCGAGAACAAGCAGACGCGAGCCCGCGGTTACGGTGTCGGCTACATCGACACCGGCAAGCTCGCCTCGACGATCAGCGTGATCCGAAACGGCTTCAGGATCGCGAAGCCCGTTCCCGCCTTGGATCTCTACTCGGGCGTTGCAGTCCCCGCCAGGAGGCCGCGTTAGGCCGCGGCGAGAAGGGGCGGCGGTACGCGTGCGCCCCGAGCTCCACATCGGGATCCTGCCGGATCGGCCGATTGCCGAGATCGCCGAGCTCGCGGCGCTCGCCGAGGAGCTCGGGTTCGCGGGGATCTGGATCGCCGACTCGCAGTCGCTCTTTCGGGACGCGTTCGACGCGCTCACGCTCTGCGCTGCACGGACCTCGTCGCTGACCCTTGCGACAGGCGTGACCAATCCGCGGACGCGACATCTGGCCGCTCTCGCGGGCAGCTTCGCGACGATCGACGAGCTCTCGGAGGGGAGGATGGTGCTCGGGATCGGGGTCGGCGAGAGCGCCGTGAGGACGCTGGGGCTGCGGCCGGCGCGGCTTGCGGAGCTCGAACGGGCGACTCATGTCCTGCGCGCGCTGCTGGGCGGGGAGGAGGTTGAGCACGACGGCGCGGCGATCAGGCTCACCTGGACGAAGCGCTCGATTCCGATCGTCTTCGCCTCCTCGGGCCCGCGCTCGCTCGAGCTCGCCGGCCGGATCGCCGACGGGGTGCTCTTCCAGGTCGGCGCCGATCCGGCGCTCGTCCGCTACGCGCTCTCTCACATCGCGGTGGGCGAGGCCGAGGCGGGACGGGCGAACGGAACGGCCAAGCGCCTCGTACGGCTGGCATGCTCGATCGACGGCGACCGCGCCCGGGCTCGCGAGGAGGTGCGGGGCTACGCGGCTGCCGCCGCCGGCACCGTCCATGCCAACGTGCCCAAGGAAGACATGCCCGAGGGCGTCTGGGAGGACATGCGGGCGATGAAGGAGCAGTACGACTACTTCGAGCATGCGAGCTCGCAAGCCCGGCATCAGGAGCTACTGACCGACCGCGTGGTCGACGCGATCGCGATCGCCGGGACTCCCGAAGAGGCGTTGCCGCGCTTTCGGGAGCTCGCGGCGCTCGAGATCGACGGATTTGTGATCCCGATCACGACTCCCCACCCGGAAGCGACGATACGGCTCCTCGCCAGCGAGGTGATGGCGAAGCTGTGAGCGATCCACTCGAGCTCGGCTTCAAGGCGTTCGACCCGCACGAGCTGCTCCCGCATTTCGTCGCTCGGCGCCGCGGCTTCTACGCCGAGGAGGACGTAGAGGTGCGGCTCGTCGACATCGCTCTGCGCCCGGACGTGCCGCCGCCGCCCGCGCAGGTGAGCTGCGGCGCGGCCGCGCTTGCGGTTGCCGCGGGCGCGCCGGCGCGGATCGTCTTCGTCGCGTGCGCCGCGCCGCTCTTCTGGCTCTATGGCTGTGGCGTCGAGCCGCTTGCGGACGGTGCGCGCGTCGCCGCCTACCCGGAACTGGCTCCGCCTGCTCACTTCCTCCGGACCCTGCTCGAGCGGCGCAGCGTCTCGGCGAGGGTCCTGCC
>JACCRW010000367.1 GCA_013813345.1 Actinomycetota bacterium | reverse complement strand
CTCGTGGAGATCGTCCCGGTCGAGCCGGCTGCGATGGCGGGCCGGCAGCTCTGCCAGTGGGACAAGGACTCGTGCGCCGACGCCGGCTTCCTCAAGATCGACCTGCTCGGCCTCGGCATGCTCTCGGCGGTCGAGGACTGCGTCGAGCAGGTCGCCGAGGCCTACGGCGAGCCGATCGACCTCTCCCGGATCCCGCTCGACGACAAGGACGTCTACGCCGAGATTCAGCGCGCGGACACCGTCGGCGACTTCCAGATCGAGAGTCGCGCCCAGATGCAGAGCCTGCTGCGGACGAAGCCGGCCAACCTCGACGACCTGACCGTGCAGGTCGCGCTCGTCCGGCCGGGGCCGATCCAGGGCAAGGCGGTGCACCCGTACATCCACGCCCGCGAGCGGCTCCGGATCGATCCGGACTACGTGCCGCCGGTCGACCACGAGCTCCTGCGCGAGCCGCTCCGCGAGACGCACGGCGTCGTCGTCTTCCAGGATCAGGTGCTCGAGGTGGCGATGGCGCTCGCCGGCTTCACGGTCGGCGAGGCGGAGGGGCTGCGCCGTGCAATGAGCCGCAAGCGGAGCGTCGAGGCGCTCGAGGCGTTCCGGGAGCGGTTCGTCGAAGGCGCCGGGGCAAAGGGCGTCGACGCGGCGACCGCCGATCTCGTCTACGACAAGCTGACGGGCTTCTCCGGCTTCGGCTTCCCGAAGTCGCACGCGGCCGCGTTCGGCCTGCTCGCCTACCAGTCGGCGTGGCTGCGCCACCACTATCCGGCCGAGTTCCTCTGCTCGCTCCTGAACGCGCAGCCGATGGGCTTCTATCCGCCGGCCTCGCTCGTGCGGGATGCCCAGAGACGGGGTGTAGAGGTGCGCCCCCCCGAGATCAACGCGAGCCGCGCGGAATGCGCTTGTGTTTCAGAAACACAAAGTCTGCGCACCGCGGTGCGGATCGGGCTCGCGTACGTGCGCTCTGTCGGCGCCGACGACGCGCGGGCGCTCGTCGCCGAGCGCGAGGCGAACGGGCTGTTCCTGGACGTCGGCGATCTGGCGCGGCGGGCGCCCCTCGACGCGCGCGAGCTGGAGGCGCTCGTCCAAAGCGGCACCTGCGACCAGTGGGGCAAGCGACGCGACCTGCTCTGGCAGCTCGGGCTCGTCCTCCGGCCGCAAGCGGTGCGCGAGAACGTGCAGCTCCGGCTCTCGCTGGAGCCGACCGCTGCGACCCCGACTCTGCCGGATCTGACCGACTGGGAGCGGATGCTCGCCGACTACGCGGGCACGAGCCTCTCGGTCGACGTGCATCCACTGACGCTGCTGCGGCCACACCTGCCGGACGGCGTGCTCGCGAGCCCGGAGCTGAACGCGGCCCCGCACAGAAGCCGCGTCGCCTTCGCGGGCCTGGCGATCGCGCGCCAGCGGCCGGCGACGGCGAACGGGATCGTCTTCATGCTGCTCGAGGACGAGGCCGGCCAGGTGAACCTGATCGTCTCGCCCGAGGTGTACGAGCGCCATCGCGCGATCGTGCGCGGCGAGCCGCTCCTGCTCGTGCGCGGCCGCTTCGAGCGTCTCGGCGAGAACCGGAACATCGTTGTCAGCGAGCTCGAGAGCCTCGGCCCGCTCGCGCGCGGGATCGCGCAGCGCGACGTCGGCGCCGCGCTACCTCCGGCCCATCACTTCGGCCACCGCTGACGGTTCCGGACAGAAGCGCGCGGGAATGCAGCCCGGCGTGACCAGGGTCGAAGTGAACGGGGTCGAGCGGATCGACGGCTACCTGCCGCTGCGCGACTACGCGCTGATCGGCGACGGCCGCACGACCGCGCTCGTCGGACGCGACGGGGCGATCGACTGGCTCTGCCTGCCGGGCTGCGACTCGCCGCCCGTCTTCGATCGCCTGCTCGATGCCGAGGCGGGCGGCTGCTTCGAGCTCGCTCCTGAGCAGCCATTCGAGGCGAGCCGTCGCTATCGCCAGGGCACGAACGTGCTCGAGACGACGTTCACGACGGAGACGGGCTCCGTCCGTGTCACCGACGCGATGACGGTCGGAGACTTGTCGCAGCGTGCGCTCGCCCGGATCGTCGACGCCCGCACGGGTCGTGTCCCGATGCGCTGGCGCTTCGAGCCGCGCTTCGACTTCGGCCGCCGCGAGCCCCCGCCCGAGCTGACTCTGCACACGTGGGACGCCGGCGACGGCAGCTTCGACCTTGAGCCGGGAGCGCGCGCGACCTTTGCTCTCCGCCTGAACGCGGAGACGACGACGCGCGAAGAGGTCGAGCGGGAGCTCGAGCGCACCTCGGCCTACTGGATGGACTGGAGCGGCCGCGCGCGCTACGAGGGTCCCTGGCGCGATCAGGTCGTCCGCAGCGCGCTCGTGCTCAAGCTGCTCCAGTACGAGCCGACCGGCGCGATCGTGGCGGCGCCGACGACCTCCCTGCCGGAGCGGATCGGCGGCGAGCTCAACTGGGACTACCGCTTCTCGTGGCTCCGCGACGGGATCTACACGATGCGCGCGCTCCTGCACCTCGGTTTCGAGGCGGAAGCGGAGGCGTTCTTCCGCTGGCAGCTCGACGCGACGCGACCCGCCGCGCCCGAGGTGAAGCCGCTCTACTGCGTCGACGGCACTGTGCCGGTCGCCGAGGAGGAGCTCGACCTCCCCGGCTACCGGGGCTCGGGTCCCGTCCGGATCGGCAACGCGGCCACGCAGCAGCTTCAGCTCGACAACTACGGCCACCTGCTCGAGAGCGCGTCCCGATTGCGCGGCGAGACCGGCTCGCTCGGCAGCGAGGCCGGCGCACTGCTCGCGAGCTTCGCCGATTTCGTAGCCGACTCCTGGCGGCAGCCCGACGCCGGAATCTGGGAGGTACGGGACGGCCTGCACGACTTCGTCCAGTCGAAGGCGATGTGCTGGACCGCGCTCGACCGCGCAGCGACACTCGCTGCCGAGGGCGCGCTGCCGGATCGCGGCTCGCGGTGGCGGGCAGAGGCCGACGCCGTCCACGCGTGGATCGAGGACAAAGGCTGGGACGAGAGCATCGACTCCTACCTGCCGGCGCCCGATCTCGCGGGGACGGCCGACGCGTCGCTCCTCTCGCTCGCGCTCTGCGCCTACTCGAGCGCGAGCGAGCCGCGCTTCGCGTCCACCGTCGAGGCGATCCGCAGGGACCTCTCGGCCGGCGGCCCGCTCCTCTACCGGAAGAGCGACTCGGCCGAGCGGGAGGGCGCGTTCCTGACGTGCTCTTTCTGGCTCGTCGACGTGCTCGGCCGCGCCGGCCGAGTGGAGGAGGGCAATGAGCTGATGGGAGAGCTCGTCGAGCTCGCGAACGACGTCGGCCTCTACGCCGAGGAGATCGACCCCGAGTTCGGCGAGCTCCTCGGCAACTTCCCGCAGGCGCTCGTCCACCTCGCGCTCGTGAACGCAGCCGTCTCGCTCGCCGAAGGCTACGAGAGCTAACGCGCGAGCGCCCGCTCCAAAGTCATCGCCGTGTTGATCAGGCCGATGTGGGAGAACGCCTGGGGGAAGTTCCCGACCTGACGGCCGAGCTCGACGTCGTACTCCTCCGAGAGGAGGCCGAGTTCGTTCCGCAGCGCCAGCAGCCGCTCGAACGTCTCGACAGCTTCTTCGACGCGGCCCAGGAGCGCGAGGTTGTCCACGAACCAGAAGGAACAGAGGAAGAACGAGCCTTCGCCCGGCGGTAGGCCGTCGACGAGGTCGGCCTCGTCGTGGCTGTAGCGCTGGACGAACCCGTCGCGGTAGAGCTCGGCGCGGATCGCCTCGAGCGTCCCGTGGACGCGCGGGTCCTCGGGTGGAAGGAAACCGACGAGCGGGATGGTCAACAACGAGGCGTCGAGTCGCTTCGAGTCGTAAGACTGGACGAACGAGCCGAGCTCCTCGTCGAAGCCGCGCTCGAGCACCTCGGTATGGATCTCCTCGCGCAGCGCCCGCCACCGCTCGAGCGGCCCCTCGTGCCCGAACTCCTCGATCGCGGCGATCCCCCGGTCGAACGCGACCCACGCCATCACCTTCGAATGCGTGAAGTGGCGTCTACCCCCGCGCACCTCCCAGATTCCCTCGTCGGGCTCGCGCCAGCGCCGCTCGAGGTTCGCGAGCAGGGCGCGCTGGAGCGCCCAGGAGTCCTCGTCGCGCTCGAGCCGGGCCTGGCGTGCCTCGTGGAGCACGTCGAGCACCTCCCCGTAGACGTCGAGCTGGAACTGAGTGCTCGCGCCGTTTCCGATCCGGACCGGCTGCGAGCCCTCGTAGCCCGTGAGCCACGGAACCTCGAACTCCGGCAGCCGCCGCTCGCCGGCCGGCCCGTACATGATCTGGAGGTCGTCCGGGTCGCCGGCGATGGCGCGCAGGAGCCAGCGCCGCCAGGCGCGAGCCTCGTCGAGGAAGCCGTTGCCGACGAGCGCATCGAGCGCGAAGGTGGCGTCGCGGAGCCAGCAGTAGCGGTAGTCCCAGTTGCGCACACCGCCGATCAGCTCCGGCAGCGAGGTTGTCGGCGCCGCCACGATCCCGCCGGTTGGCGCGTACGTCATCGCCTTCAGCACCATCAGCGAACGGATCACGGGCTCGCTCCAACGGCCGCCGTACGTGCAGGTGCCGACCCAGTCGCGCCAGAAGGAGCACGTGTCCGCAAGCGCCTGCTCGGGGTCGATCCGCGCCGGCTCGTCGTGGTGCGACGGAAACCAGGTCAGGACGAACGGCAGGCGCTCGCCGGCGGAGATCGTGAAATCGGCGACTGTGCTGAGGTTCTCGCCGTGAACTTCGACGGGAGCACGCAGCGAGATCGCGTCGGGCCCGGCGATCGCGACACGCGAATCGTCGGCCATTCGCCGCACCCACGGGACGATCGAGCCGTAGGCGAACCGAATCACGAGCTCCATGCGCATCGGGACCGTGCCGCTGACGCCCTCGACGATGCGGACGACATCCGGATCCTGACCGCGCGGCGGCATGAAGTCGATCACGCGCACCGTGCCTTCCGCGGTCTCGAAGAGCAGCTCGTGGATCAGCGTGCGCTCGCGGTAGCACCGCTCGACCGAGACGATTTCCGCAGCCGGAGCGATCCCCCAATGCCCGTCTTTCTCGCTCCCGAGGAGCGCGGAGAAGCACGCATCCGAGTCGAAGCGGGGAAAGCAGAGCCAGTCGATAGAGCCGTTTCGCCCGACGAGCGCCGCGGTTTGCAGGTCGCCGATCAGCCCGTAGTCCTCGATCCGCATGTCGGCGCAGCCTAGAGACCGGCGGCGAAATGAGGGAAGCGCTTGGTAGCGGCCCGGACGAACGCGGCCTCGTACTCCCGCGCCGCGTCCTCCTCGAGCGTCGCCGCGTAGGCGGCCTGGATCTCGTCGAGGCGGTCGCGGCCCGAGTCGAGGACGAGCTGGAGATCCGCGTACGCCGCCTCGGCGTCCTCGCGATCGGCGCCGTCGTAGGCGCGCTCGGCCTCAATCGCCTCCGCGAGGAGCTCCGCCTCCTCTTCGGCGAAGAGATCGAGCTGGCGGTGGACGAGGTCGGCGAAGCGGCTGCGGCGCAGTCTCAGAGGAGCTCCCGGTAGAGCGCGAGATGCGCTTGCGCGGCGGCGTTCCAGGTCAGCTCGGTGCGCGCTCGCCGCGCCCCGGCGCGCGCAGCTTCGAGCGCGTCGGGGTCGTCGAGCAGCTCCGCAACGGCGGCGGCGAGGGCGGCGACGTCGTCGGCGGGAACGACGCGGCCCGCGCCGTAGCTCCGGATCGGCTCGGCGAGGCCACCCACGTCGTAGACGACCGCCGGCACGCCTGCGCCGAGCGCCTGCAGGAGGGCCCCGCTTTGATCGAGCTCGGCTCGGTAGGGGAAGACGGCGACCGTCGCTTCGCCCAGCGCGCGCTCGATCTCCGCGGTCGAGAGGTAGCCGAGCCGGAGCTCGGCGCCGTCGAGGTCGGGCAGTGGGCCGACGGGATCGCCGGCGACTAGGAGGCGCGCCCCCGCCAGCCGTGCCGCCTCTGCCGCGTGCTCGACCTGCTTGTA
>JACCRW010000353.1 GCA_013813345.1 Actinomycetota bacterium | reverse complement strand
GTGCATTCCCCGCCTGCGGCCGGGGGCGGAAGAGAGAACTGCCTGCGCCGACGAGCCGTGCCCCAGAGGCACTGTTCCTTCCGCCACCCGCGCAGCGGGTTATGCACTTTGGAGGAGAGGCAGCTCGACCTTCCCGGCGGGTATAGACGAGCGATTGACGCCGTTCCGATCGATCGTCTACGCATCCCACTCGACCTGGTCGAAGTACCGCAGCGCCGTCCGGCCGGGGCGCACGCGGGAGCGCAGCGCCGCCAGCTCCTCTTCGGAGACCTCGCCCAGCGCGCGCTTGACGCCGAGATACGGCAGGTTGAGGTCCTCCTGGTAGACGATCGTCGAGATGCGCGGGTTGATCTCGATCACGTGCTCGCCGACGAGCTGGATGTTGAAGAAGTGCTCGATCGCGAGCTCGGCGACGAGCCGGTCGGCGGTCTCCATCAGCGCCTCATCCTCGAGCGTGACGAAGTGCATCGCAAGCCCGGCGCGCATTGCCTCGCGCGTCTTCGGATGGCCGAGCACGACCCGCTCGCCGTCCGCGATCCCGTCGATTGTCCGCTCGCCGCCGGTCGCGAGCTCCATCACGAGTAGGCCCGGCCCGCCATTGTCGGGCAGGAGCTCCACTGCCTCCTCGAGCCGCATCGCCACCGAGCCGGGCCGCTCGTTAAGCAGTTGGTGCGCCCGGTCGACGGTTGCATCGAGGATCCTGAAGCCGCGCGAGCCGGACGAGAAGACGGGCTTGAAGCAGACGGGCCGATCGGGGTAGCCGAGCTCGCGCGCGGCGGCCTCGACCTCGTGGGAGCCGTTCACGCGCCGGAAGTCCGGCCCCGTGATCCCGAGCCGTTGCAGCAGCGCGTAGGTCTCCGACTTGTCGTTCGAGCGGTGAATCGTGTCCGGGCTGGAGACGAGCACTGGCACAGGAAAGCGGTCTCGGTGTGCAGCGAGCCCTTCGAGGTCGAACGACGACTGAGGCAGCACGCAGTCGACGCTCTCGCGCTCGACCACGTCCAGGATCGCGTCCGCGAAGCCAGGATCCGAGCCGGCGGGAACGAGGTGGAACGCGTCGCAGAGATGGCGGCCGATCGAGCGCTCGCTCATGTCGGTGCCGACGAGCCGCACAGTCCGCTCGTCATTCGCGCGGAGACCCTTGAGCAGCGCGGCGGTGCCGGGCGCGCCGGAGGCCGAGACGAGGACGGTGATCGGCTTCAGCGCAGCCACGCTCCTCCACCGTCACCAAGGGACATGGCCGGGGTCAAAGCCCGCATCTGCCCGCCGCATGCCACGAAGTGCGTCGTTTCGCGGCACAGCGAGACGGCACCGTCCCGGCGGGACGTGTCCGGGCTTTGACCCCGGACGTGTCCGCGAACGACGGTGCGCCGGCCAAGGCAATTCATGAGAGGTCGATCCGGTCGTCTGCGAGCTGATCGAGGCGGCGCTCCTTCTCCTCCTCGAGCATCGCGCGCATCGTCTGGCCCATTCGCTCGCCGGGATAGACCCAGATCTCGGGGTGAGTGAGGAGGTGAAGCCAGGGGAAGGCACCCGTCCGCAGCTCCTCGTGCGGGCAGCCCGAGCGCCAGTGCTGGTTCGAGTCCGAGCGATAGGTCTCCGGGTCGAACCACGGCGACTCCATCACGTTGAGCGCGCCCTCGATCGGGGCGCGCATGTACCCCGGATCGGGGTTGTGCCAGGCGACGACGCGCTCGAAGCGCTCGTCCAGCTCGAGCCGCGGATAGACGGCGTGCAGTCCGACCCGATGGCCGAGCTCGCGCAGCCGCTCGAGCGCCCGCTCGCCCTCGGGCGAGGAGAGGTTGTAGAAGATCGAGCCCGTCATCAGGAAATAGGTCGAGGCGGCGCCCGTCTCCGCCTCTAGCTCGGCCAAGCGCAGCGCAGCGTCGAGCGAGAGGTCGACATCGTGGCGGAGGATCAGATCGCCCTCGGCCGGCTCGCCCTCGAAGAACGCGAACCGGTAGCCGCCCGCCTTGGCAGCTTCGAGCAGCTCGCGGTAGTGCGCGAGATCGAACGCGCAGCTCAGCGTCGGCTCCGCGCCGGGAGAGCTTGTGTTGGAACAACACAAGCGACCTTCGAGCCGCACGCCGACCGCATGGTTGAGCCAGAGCGAGACGCGACGAACGAGCTTGTGTTGTTGAAACACAAAGTCATCTTCGAGCCAGGATCCAGTGGAAGGTCGCGTCGCCTTCGGGCTCGCTGATCGTGACGAGCTCGTCGCGTTCGAGCTCGAATCCTGCTTCCGTGAGCAGACGTCGGCTCGTCTCGGGCGGCCAGCCCGAGAAGAACATCTCTGCTCCCAGCCACTCGCCGGTCCACCCTTCCAGGTCGCTCGCGCCCAGCGTCGCCAGAAGCCAACCGCCCGGGACGAGCCAGGAGTGGATGCGGCCGAAGAGCCCCCCGAGTAGCTCACGCGGAACGTGGTTGAACGAGTAGAAGGCCGCCACGGCGTCGAAGCTCGCGGGATCGAACTCGACCTCGGCGAGGTCTGCCTGGCGGAACACTGCCTCCGGAACGCGCGCTCGCGCACGTTCGAGCTGCGCTGCGGAGAGATCGATCCCGGTGAGCTCGAAGCGCGACGCAAGCTGTCGCGTCTCGGTTGTGCCGCCGCCGCAGCCGAGCTCGAGTACGCGCGCGCCGGGCACGAGTCTCCAAGCAAGCTCCTCACACCATTCCGCGCGCGGGTCGTCGTCGATCTGCGCCTTCCACGACTCCCAGGTGTCGATCATCGCGTCATAACCATCCGCCACGAGCTGCGCCCGTTGATCGCTCATTCGACCTCGACCTCCAAGAGCCGCACAGCGTCTTCGGCGCGCTGGAGCGCCTCGACCGACGTGTCGGCGGTCGCGATCACGTAGCCGCGGCGGTCGCCGTCGAGCCGCACCGGCCTGATCGTCTCGCCTTCCTGGAGATACGTGTCGGCTTGAACGACGCCCGCGGCCGCGAGCACCGGCTCGAGCGCGCCGATCCGCGTCACTTTCCCGATCGGCAACGGCCCCGGCTGCGCGGTCAGGAAGCGGATCGCGAGCGGCTGCTCGAAGCGCGGCAGGACGAGCTCGTCCGGGATCTCCTCTCCGAGCGCCTGCCGCAACGCCACCTCGATGAGATCGACGCCGACGGCGTGGCGGACGAGATCGGCCATCTGGCCGCCCGGAATCCGGGCCGCAACCTCGACGACGCGCACCGAGCCGTCGTCGGAGACGAGTAGCTGCGGGAACGCGATCCCGTTCGCGAGCCCGAGCGCGCGCACGGCGTGGACCGCTATCCGCTCCGCCTCAGCCAGGACGTCGCCGTAGATCGAGGCCGGATAGACGTGGATCCAGCCGACGCCGAAGCCGATTCCTGGCGGGCGGAGCCGGTCGGAGAGAGTGAGCGGAATCGCCTCGCCGTCGCGGGCGATCACGATCCCGTTCAGCTCGAGGGCGTCGTGGAAGCTCTCGACTATCGCCTCCCCAGTGGTCGAGGCCGCGAGCGCCGCGTGCAGGTGCGCGTCGAGGTCGTCGGCCGACTCGAGGTAGAAGATCCCGCGCTGGCCGCCCGAGTCGACCGGCTTCAGCACCGCCGGCAGTCCCACGCTCTCGAGCGCGGCGCGCGCGCTGAGCAGATCGCGGGCCGCAGCGAATCGAGGCTGTGGCACGCCCGCGTCGGCAAGAGTTCGGCGCATTGCGATCTTGTGCGTCAGCAGGTGCGCGGTCTCGACGCCGATTCCGGGCAGCCCGAGCGCCTCCGCGACCGCCGCGACGACGGGCACGGCGCGGTCGGCCGAAACGGTCAAGACCCCTTCGACCGCGTGCCGCCGCGCCACCTCGGTGACGGCCGCAACATCGGTGAAGTCGACTGCCTCAGCGACGTCAGCGACCTGGAGCCCCGGCGCGTCGGCGTTCCTGTCCACGGCGACGACGCGCAGCCCGAGCTCCTGCGCCCGCAAGATCGCGCGCCGCTGATGCCGGCCGGCGCCGACGAGGAGGACAGTGGACACCGCGCGATGCTATCGCTCGTCTGGAGGGAGGCCCGGAAGAGCGGGCCGACCGAAACGAGCTCTACGGATCGCCGCTGCTGAAGTTCGGGACGAGGAAGCGGAGCCGCTCGAAGCGCGCGATCTCGCAGCCGTTCCGGCGGGTGAGCTTGATCCAGATCCGGCGGCCCTCGTAGGTACCGGCGACGACCGCCTCCTGTGGGCCGCCGTAGATCTCGGTGCAGGCCAGATCCTTCCGGAGGGGCGCGAACGGCGCCCTCATCCGGTCGAGGCGCGTACAGGCCGCAGCCGCCCGCGGCAGGGTCCCGCCGGCAGGCGAGCAACGTAGCGTCCAGCGGCTCACGGTGTCCCGCTCCCGGCCCTCGGGCCAGTACGTCACGCGCAGCTCGTCGGATGCCTGGGCGGGCGCGGCGAGCGCGATCGCGGCGGCAAGCAGGGCGAATCCCATCTCGAAGGGAAACGGTAGCGCAGCGCTAGACTCGCCGCGTGGCTCTCCAGGGCAAGCGGATCTTCGTCACGGGCGGAGCCGGCTTCATCGGGACGACGCTCGCTCGCCGCCTCGTCGACGAGAACGAGGTGATCGCGGCCGACAACCTGCACCGCGACGCGCTCAGCGGCACGCCGCTCGCGGAGCACCCGAACTTCACCTTCCACCAGGCCGACATCCTCGACCTCGACGCGATGA
>JACCRW010000342.1 GCA_013813345.1 Actinomycetota bacterium | reverse complement strand
TCGTCGGCTCTACCGGCGTCCTCACCTCCGATTCGACGCGAATCGATGGGCTCGTCTCGGTGACGGACGTCGCCACCGGGCGGCTCCGAGCTGTCCCCTCGCAGGATCCGGTCGCCGCGCTCCAACGCCTTGACGACCGGATCGACCGCAACGATCGGCTTCGCCTGCCGTTGACGATCTTGCTGGTTGCACTCGTGCTCGCGCTTGCGATCGTGCGCCCGCGCCTCGTCCTACGCGCCCTGCTCGTCGCGCTCGCCGCAAACCTGTGGCTCGCGCCCTGGCTCGCGCTGCTGGCGGGGGCCGCGGCCCTCGCCTTGCCGCTTGGACTCGCCAGCGCCGGGGTGCTTGCCGTCTATCTCGCCTCGCTAGGACTCGACGCCGAGACGATCGCTCTCTCGCCGCTCGGCCCCTCTCAATCGGGCCGCTTCTACGGGATCAACAACCTGCTCGAGACGCTGCTGCTCGCGCCGGCGCTCGTCGGGGCGGCGCTCCTTGGGCGTGCAGGCATCCTCGTCGGGGCGCTCGCGCTCGTCGCCGTGGGCGGGAACCGCTTCGGCGCCGATGGCGGTGGGCTCGTGGTGCTCGCCGTCGCGTACCTCGTGCTCGTGCTCCGCCTGCGGAGGATCCGGCCGACGCCGTGGGTGCTCGCCGCGGTGGCGGTCGGCGCGATCGCCCTCGCGCTCGGCGCGTTGGCGCTCGACGCCGCAACCGGTGGCGAGAGCCACGTTACGCGCGCCGTCGGAGACGGGCCGGTTGCGCTCGCGAGCGATCTCGTCGACCGGCTCGAGCTCTCCGTCCGCCGAACCGCGGCCACTCCGGGGGCGACCGCGATCGTCCTCGCCGGCCTGGGGCTTCTAGCGTGGATCGCCGCTCGCAGTCCCAGGCGGCCCCTGCTCGACGCGCTCCTCGCAGGGCTCGCGGTCTCACTCCTCGTCAACGACACGCCCGCAGACGTGATCGCGGTCGGCGCAGCCGCGGCGCTCGCGCTCGCTCGGGCGCCGCAAACGGTTACCACCGAATCGAGCGCCGGCTCTGGTTAGACTCGGCTCGATGCGCCGCCCCGTTGCCCTTACCCTCGCAGCGCTCGCGCTGGCCGTGCCGGTGGGCCTCGCTGCTTGCGGCGGCGGCGAGGAGATCAGCGCGACACCCGAGACCGTCGAGGGCGAGGTCCCGGAGCCAGCGACGACCGCCGAGACGACGGAGGCCGAGACCACGGAGACCGAGCCGACGGAGACCGAGACGACCGAGGAGCCGACCTCGACCGTCGAGGGCGATGCGGCTGCCGGCGAAGGAGTCTGGGCGTCTGCCGGCTGCGGCGGCTGCCACACGCTCGAGGCGGCGGGCTCATCTGGCAACGTCGGCCCGGACCTCGACGATTCGCAGCCCGACGCCGCGCTGACCGCCGACCGGGTCACGAACGGGATGGGCGCGATGCCGGCGTTCGAGGATCAGCTCAGCGAGAAGCAGATCGCCGACGTGGTCGCGTACGTCGTCGACTCCACGTCCGGGTAGCTGCTTCCGCCGGACTTCCCCCGGCGCGTCGACGCCTTCGCGTGCGATCTCGACCGGACGCTGATCGCCGAGGATGGCGTCCTGCGGCCGCGCACGATCGCGGCGATCCAAGCCGTACGTGAGCGCGGCAGCCACGTTCTCCTCGTCACCGGCCGAATGTTCCGCTCGGCGCTCCCGTACGCCGTGGCAGCCGGAATCGAGGAGCCGCTCGTCTGCTATCAGGGCGCCGTCGTCGCCGAGCCTGCGAGCGGTGAGTTCCTACGCCACGAGCCGATTCCGCTCGAGCTCGCTCGCGAGGCGATCAACGCCGTCCAGAGCGAAGGGTTCCGGCTCAACTGCTACGTCGACGACGACCTCTACGTCGCCGAGATCACCGAGAACGCCCGCGCGTACGCCAACTTCCAGCACATCCCGATCACGCCCGTCGGCGACCTGCTCGAGTGGCTCGAGCGGCCACCGACGAAGCTCGTCGCAGTCGACGATCCCGCCGCGTTGGACGGTCTGAAGGCGGTGCTCGTGGAGCGGTTCGCCGAGCGGCTCTTCATCGCCAAGTCGCTGCCCTACTTCCTGGAGCTTGCGAGCCCGGCCGTCTCGAAGGGCAGTGGGCTCGCGTTCCTCGCCGAGCACCTCGGCTTCGCGGCCGAGCACACGGTTGCGTTCGGGGACGGCGAGAACGACCTCGAGCTGCTCGATTGGGCGGGCTACGCCGTCTCGGTCGAGAACGGCCACGAAGCGCTGCGGGCTCGCGCGGACTGGCTCTGCCCTCCCGCCGAGGAAGAAGGAGTCGCCCAGGCACTCGAGGCGTTCCTAGAATCCAGCGGATGATCGATCTCAAGGCCGCCCGGCACGATCCGGAGCGCTACCGCGCGGCACTTGCGCGCAAGGGCGCTGCTGAGTCCTTCGACGCGCTGCTCGAGGCCGACGAGCGCTGGCGCGCGCTCGTACCGCGGATCGACGAGCTGCGCAGTCGGACGAAGGTGAAGGGAAAGCCGTCGCCGGAGCAACTTGCGGAGCTGCAGGGTGCGAAGGAGGAGCTTCGCGCCGCCGAGGAGGAGCTGACGACCGCCGAGGCCGAGCGGGATCGGCTCGCCCTGCGCATCCCGAACCTCCCAGCCGACGACGTACCGGACGGCACAACCGAGGACGATGTCGAGGAGATCCGGCGGCTCGGCGAGCCCGGCGAGTCGGAGGGAGCGCGCGAGCACATCGACGTCGGCCGCTTCGAGATGGAGCGCGCAGCGCGGATGTCGGGCGCGCGCTTCGGCTACTGGATCGGCGACACGGCGCTCCTCGCGCTCGCGCTCTATCGGCTGGCGCTCGACCGCCTCGCCGCGAAGGGCTTCGTCGCGGTGCTACCGCCCGTGCTGGTGCGCGAAGAGGCGCTGATCGGCACCGGCGCGTTCCCTTCCGACGAGGCGAACATCTACGAGCTCGAGGCGGACGGGCTCTACCTCGCCGGGACGGCCGAGATCCCGCTAGCGAGCCTGCATGCGGGGGAGATCCTCGACGCGGACGAGCTGCCGCTCCGCTACGTCGCCTTCTCGCCGTGCTTCCGCCGCGAGGCAGGTGCAGCCGGACGTGACACGCGCGGGATGATCCGGGTGCACCAGTTCAACAAGGTGGAGCAGTTCTCGCTGACGCGACCGGAGGCGTCGTGGGACGAGCACGAGCTCCTGCTTGCGAACACCGAGGAGCTCGTGCAGGAGCTCGGCCTCCCGTACCGCGTGGTCGTCCTCCCGGCCGGCGACATCTCGAGCGCGTCCGCGAAGACCTACGACGTCGAGATCTGGTTTCCGAGCCAGGGGCGCTACCGCGAAACCGCTTCGGTCTCGAACACGACGGACTTCCAGGCGAGAAGGCTGCAGATCCGGCACCGCCGCGAGCGCGGACTTGAGCCTGTGCACATGCTGAACGGCACCGCCGTCGTCGACCGGATGGCACTCGCGGTCCTGGAGAACTTCCAGGGCGAGGTCCCGGACGCGCTCATGCCGTTCGGCGCTCCGGAGCGAGTCACGCGCTAGCCTCACCACCTCGGCGGGGTGCCGGAGCGGTCGAACGGGGCGGTCTTGAAAACCGTTGGGCGTGCAAGCGTCCCGTGGGTTCGAATCCCACCCCCGCCGTCGATTTCAGCATAAACACAGCGGTTGCGAGGTATGCGGCGCACTCCGGCCAGTCCAGGGAAGTCCGGCAAAGTACAGGAATCGCCGTGCTGACTGGCGCACAACTGGCGCACGGTTCGCGATTCGCAGTGCGTCGACTTGACTATAGCTCGAGCGAATAGACCCAGCTACGCGCATGGGCGTCAGTCTTCAAGCGCCGCGAGACGCGCCTGCGTGTCCGCGCGCTCGAGGTAGGCGTCCAGCAGCGCGGCCGCCTCGTTCTCGTTACCGGGCATGAGATGGCCGTATCGGTCATACGTGATCGTCACCGAGGCGTGGCCCATGTACGTCGTCAGTGCTCGCGCGTTGACGCCGGCGGCGATCATCAGGCTGGCAAAGGTGTGGCGCCCCTCGTGGAGCGTGATCGGCTCGAGGTCGGCTGCGTACCACGCTCTGACGGCGCGAGCGGCAACGGGCTCGGGGTCGACGGGAGAGCGGTCGGCACGTCCGAGGACGAGCTCTCCGTTCGAGCGCATCTTGTGTTCGACGAGCACGTCGCGGAGC
>JACCRW010000328.1 GCA_013813345.1 Actinomycetota bacterium | reverse complement strand
CCGTCCAGAGCACCGGGAAGTTGCCGACCTGGTAGCCGCCCTCGCCGACGTCCCACGGCTCGGCGATCAGCTTCACCTGGGAGAGGATCGGATCCTGGTGGATGATGTCGAAGAAGGCCGAGAGCCGATCCACCTCGTGGAGCTCGCGGGCGAGCGCCGAGGCGAGATCGAAGCGGAAGCCGTCGACGTGGCACTCGATCGCGAAGTAGCGCAGCGAGTCCATGATCAGCCGCAGCACCGACGGATGGACGGGGTTGAGTGAGTTGCCCGTCCCGGTGTAGTCCATATAGAACCTCGGCCGGTCGACGTAGGTCCGGTAGTAGGAGAGGTTGTCGATCCCCTTGAACGAGAGCATCGGGCCGAGCTGGTTTCCCTCGGCGGTGTGGTTGTAGACGACGTCGAGGATCACCTCGATCCCCGCGCGGTGCAACGCCTTGACCATCCCCTTGAACTCCCGCACCTGATCACCGGTCGCGGCGTAGCCCGCATGGGGCGCGAGGTAGCCGATCGAGCTGTAGCCCCAGTAGTTCGAGAGGCCCTTCGCCGCCAGCTGGTGCTCACCGGCGATGTGGTGGATCGGGAGCAGCTCGACGGCGGTGACGCCGAGCTCCTTGAGATAGGCGAGCGCGGTCTCCGAGGCCAGGCCGGCGTAGGTGCCGCGCAGGTCTTCGCGGACGCCCTCGAGCTGCTTCGTGAACCCCTTCACGTGGACCTCGTAGATCACCGTCTCGTGCCACGGCGTCTCCAGGTGGCGGTCGCCGTCCCAGTCGAACGAGTCATCGATCACGATTCCCTTCGGGATCGCCGCCGCGTCGTCCTCGTCGTCTCGCTCGAGGTCGCCGAGCGGACCGCCGGGCACGTAGGCGAGGGTGTTCGCGCGATCCCAGAGCACCGGCCCCTCGATCGACTTCGCGTACGGGTCGATCAGCAGCTTGGCGGGGTTGAAGCGGTGGCCCTCGTCGGGCGCCCAGCGGCCGTGGACCCGGTAGCCGTAGCGCTGGCCGGGCCCGACCCCGTGGAGGTAGCCGTGCCAGTTGAACGCGGTTCGCTCCGTCAGCTCGTAACGCGTCTCGCGATCGTCGGCGTCGAAGAGACAGAGCTCGACTTTTGCGGCGTGCTCGCTGAAGAGGGAGAAGTTTGTTCCCTCGCCGTCCCACTTCGGCCCCAGCGGGAAGGGCTTGCCCGGCCAGACCTTCAAGCTTCGAGCTCTACGGTCTCGTTGTCGAAGTCGACGCGCAGGATCGCCGCGCCGCGACGGAGCTCGACCGTACGTGCGCCCTCGTCGATCCGGACGTCGAGCTCGCGCGGCAGCTCGCGGCGCAGCCGCAGGAGGCGCGCGACGAGCTCGTCTGCGGGCTGCGGGGAGAGCTTCGAGCGCACGAACGTCTCGAGCGCCTGCGGATCGGGAACGGCGGCGGCGGCGAACCCGGCGAATCCCGCGAACTCGCGCGGTCGCCCCTCGCGCGTCGCGTCGGCGATGAACGGGTCGATGTGGTCGGTGAAGAACTGGAACGGCGCCGTCTCGCCGTACTCCTCGCCCTGGAAGAGGAGCGGCGTGAAGGGGGAGAAGTAGACGAACGCCTGCGCGAGCCGGAGCTTCGCCGGCGGGAGCCGATCGCCGAGCGCGCGGTTGCCGACCTGGTCGTGGTTCTGAGCGCAGACGACGAGCTGCGCGCCCTCCGACCGCGTGAGCTCGTGCGCGATCGACGCCATCGAGCCGTCGAACGCGGCGTAGTAGCCGTCCCGCTCGCCGGTCAGCGCGATGTGCAGCTCGTGGTGGAGCGAGTCGAGCCACATCGCGTCGTGACCCCAGTCCCGTAGCGGCCGGAAGTCGTCCTGCCCCATCTCGCTGATCACGAGCGCGCCGGGAGCCGCCGCTCTGACGCGCCGCGCGAGCTCGGCAAGCACGTGGTCCGGCGAGTCGTCCTCGACCGCGTGGACGGCGTCGATGCGGAGTCCGTCGACCTTGTACTCGCGCACCCAGAGCTCCGCGTTCTGGATCGCCCACTCGCGCACTCCGCGCTCGCGGTAGTCGAGCGCCTCGCCCCACGGCGTCTCGCCGAAGCGGTCCGTGAAGTAGGGGCCGAAGCCCCGAAGCGCCTCGTTGTCAGGCCCGATATGGTTGTAGACGACGTCGAGGAGGACGCCGAGGCCGGCGCGGTGGGCCGCGTCGACGAGGCGCGCGAGCCCTTCCGGGCCGCCGTAGGCTGGGTGCGGTGCCGACGTATAGAGGCCGTCGTACCCCCAGCCGCGCTCGCCCGGAAATGTCCCGACCGGCATCAACTCGATTGCGGTGATGCCGAGCTCGCGCAGCTCGTCGAGGCGAGGGACGACGCCGTCGAAGGTGCCCTCCGACGAGAAGGTGCCGACGTGCAGCTCGTAGACGACGAGCTGGTCCAGCTCGAGCGTCGGGCCGGGCGTGATCTCGAAGCCGGCCGGGTCGAGCAGGCGCGACGGGCCGCGGACGCCGTCGGGTTGCCAGCGCGAGCACGGATCGGGCCACTCGTCGCCGCCATCGAGCACGAAGCGGTAGTCGTCGCCGGCGGAGGCGGGGAACTCGCCGGCCCAGAACCCGTCGTCTTCCTCCGCAAGCTCGTGGCGAGAGCCGTCGAGCTCGACCGCAACCGTCGCGGCGCTCAACGCCCAGACGCGGAACTCCGCGGCTCCGGAATCGCTCGGAATCGCGCCGAGGAGACCCGAGGGACAGTCCCTAGGACATGTCCCGAACGGACGTGCTCGCACCTGTCCCGAACGGACATGTTCTGGGGTCTGTCCCTCGAGCACGGCGCTGACCGTACCCGAGCGGCTTCGATCTAGATCTAGCCGGCAGCCTCCGCCGAGCGGAGACCGCGCAGGGCCCAGTACGCGAAGCCGCCGATCAGGCCGACCGCGAGCCCGAACGCGAGCAGCACGTGCACCCCGTCCCCCGCGAGCATCCCGCGCACCGCCTCGATCACGTAGGTGAGCGGATTGACCGTGGCGAGCGCCTCGATCCAGCCGTCGAGGAGGCCGAGCGGCACGTAGACGGGCGCGAAGAAGAGGGTCAGGAAGACGGGCATCTGCATCACCGGCCCTGCCTGCATCGTCCGGAAGCGCATCGCGACGCCACTCGCCCACAGCAGCCCGGCGATGTTGATCAGGAGCGCGAGCGAGTACATGCCGAAGACGTCGACGGCGCCGCCGAAGACGTTCATCCCGGCGAGCAGGGCGACGACCGTGAGCGCCGTCGCGGTCACAGCCCAACGCGCCAGCGCCGCAATCACGTAGCCGAGCACGATCCCCGTTCGGTTCGGCGCCGCGAGGAGAAGCCGCCGCGCGAAGCCGTACTCGAAGTCGCGCGCGATCCCGAAGCCCGTGAAGACTCCGCCGAACGCAGCCGACTGGATCAGGACGAAGCAGAACTGGAAGGCGGTGTAGCCCGGCTCGAAGTCGAACCCGGGCACCTGCGCGACCTGCGAGAGGCCGCCGGCGAACGCGGTGAAGAAGAAGAGCGGAAAGATCAGCGAGGGGAAGAAGAGCGAGGGGTTCGTGAAGACGACCTTCAGCGTCCGCCACGCCACTCCGGAGGCCACGGGCCAGATCCTCACGTCCGCGCCAACCTCTCCTGGAGCGCGAAGGACGCAAGCGTCGTCGCGACGATCCCGATCAGGACGGCGAAGCCGAAGCCGAGCAGGAGCGCCTCGCCGTTCCAGCCCGTGATGATCAGGCTCCGCACGCACTCGATCAGGTACGAGACCGGGTTGGCCGTCGCGACGGCGCGGAACCAGTCGACCCCGATCAGGTTCCGTGGGGTGTTCATCGAGGAGAGGAAGAGGAAGACGAAGAGGAGCGGGAAGAGGCCCTGGATCGCCTCGCCCGAGCCGGTCCGGAACGCGAGGAAGGCGCCGAGCGCGCCGAAGCTGATCGAAATCACGGCGGCGAAACCGAAGAGGACGAGGATCCCGAGCGCGCCGGCGGCGAAGTCGACGCCCAGGATCAGGCCGACGGTGACGTAGAACGCCGCCTGCACGAGACCCATCACGACCACTCCCGCGAGTTGCCCCGCGATCAGCGCGACGCCGCGCATCGAAGTCAGCGAGAGCCGGTTCAGGAATCCTGTCTGGATGTCCTTTGCGAGATCGGTGCCCGCGTTCATCGTCGAGAAGAGGGCGCCCTGGATGAACGGAACGGCGAGCGCGAACGCGAGGAAGGAGTCGGTCGGGAAGCCCGGCAGCTTCGTCGACGCATCGAGCCCGCCCGAGTTCACGAGCAGGAGCATGATCGGGAAGATCAGCGGAAAGACGACCGCCGCCGGCTGACGGACCGTCCGGATGATCGAGCGGCGGGCGAGCGCGCCGACCTGCTCCAGGACAGCGAGGTTCACGCGGTTGGCTCGGCCGCGTCCGCCTCGCCCTCGCCGGCGCCCTCGAGCGAGCGGCCGGTCTTCGCGAGGAAGACGTCGTCGAGCGAAGGCGCCTGGATCTCGAGGCTCGCGAGCGTCAGGCC
>JACCRW010000309.1 GCA_013813345.1 Actinomycetota bacterium | reverse complement strand
CTCGTGGGAGCAGGCGAAGGAGTGTCTCGCCCTCGGGAGCCTCGTCAATCAAGGCGACTCGCAAGCGGTGTTCTTCAAGGACCTCGGCGTCCTGCACCTCCTCGCCCATTCCGACGGCGGAGGTGCTCGACTCCAAGCCGTTCCATGCTCTGAACGACTCGCTCGCCCACCGCGGCAGCCCCTCGGACATCGAAGTCCTATAGGCCTAGGCGCAGCTCCTGCTCAAGCTCCAGCGGATCGTCCGTCTGGAAGACGCATCGCGCACCTGAACGCTCGCCGCCTCGAGCTCTCACACCTTCATCACGAAGGGATCGGAGACATCGTCCGAGAGCTCGCACCAGACGCTCTTCGTCTGGAGATAGCCCTCGATCGCCTCGGCGCCGTTGATGCGGCCGAAGCCGCTCTCCTTGACCCCGCCGAACGGCGAGTTGAACGTGATCGCGCGATAGGTGTTGAGCCAGACCGTGCCGGCCTTCAGCGCCCGAGCGACGCGGTGAGCCCGCTTGAGATCGCGCGTCCAAACGCCCGAGGCGAGGCCGAAGCGCGTGTCGTTCGCGATCGCGATCGCCTCCTCCTCGGTCTCGAACGGGAGCACCGTCAGCACCGGCCCGAAGACCTCGTCCTGGGCGATCTCCGCCTCGTTGCCGATCCCGTCGAGGATCGTCGGGTCGTACCAGAGACCCTGCGGGAACGCCTCGACGGCCGCGCGGGTACCGCCGGCGACGATGCGGGCGCCGCCAGCGCGCGCGGCATCGACCATCTCCTCCACCCGGGCGAGCTGGGGGATGTTCGCGATCGGGCCCATCTGGGTCGACTCGTCCATCGGGTTTCCGAGCACTACGGCGCCGGCGCGGAGGCGGATGCGCTCGAGCAGCTCGTCGTAGATCTCGCGGTGGAAGAGCGCCCGCGAGCCGGCGACGCACGACTGGCCCCCGGCGGCGAAGATCCCGGCGAGCACGCCCGCCTCCGCGGCGTCGAGAGCCGCGTCCGGGAAGACGATGTTCGGGCTCTTGCCGCCGAGCTCGAGCGTGACCTGCCCGAGCCGCGCGCCGGCCCGAGAGGCGATGCGGGCGCCGGTCTTCTCGCTGCCTGTGAAGGAGATCTTGACGACGCCCGGATGCTCGACGAGCGCCTCGCCGGCCTCGCTTTCCCCCGATACGACGTTGATCACGCCCGGTGGGAACCCGGCTTCCGCGGCGAGACCGAGTGTCTCGAGCACGCTCGCGCTCGCGTGCTCCGACGGCTTCACGACGACGGTGTTGCCGGCGGCGAGCGCGGGGGCGAGCGAGTACATCGTCAGCAGCACGGGCGAGTTCCAGGGGATGATGATCCCGATCACCCCGAGCGGCTCGCGGAGCGTGTAGTTGAGGACACTCGTCCGGTCGAGCGGAATGACGCGTCCCTCGACCTTGTCCGCGAGGCCGCCGAAGTAGTAGAGCCAGTCCGGGATCACGCGCAGCTGCGCGAGCATCTCCTTGTAGAGCTTGCCGTTGTCGGCGACCTCGACCTTCGCGATCTCCTCGGCGCGCTCGGCGATCAGGTCGGCCAGTCTCAGCAACAGCCGACCGCGGCGGGTCGGCGAGAGACCGCGCCAGGCCTCGCTCTCGAACGCGTGGCTCGCCGCCCGGACAGCTCGGTCGACGTCCTCGGCGGCGGCGAGCGCGTGCGTCGCCCACGTCTCGCCCGTCGTCGGATTGACGGCGTCGAAGGTCTCGCCGGAGGCGGCGTCGACCTGCTCGCCTCCGATCAGGAGTCGGTACTGCTTCATGTGAGGCTCCTCAGGGTCGGGTAGAGCTGCCGGTAGCGGAGGTAGCCGTCGTCGTAGGCGGCCTGCCAGGTCGCGTCGGGCTCGACGCGGTCGCGGACACGAACGGTCGCTTCGACCGCCTCGCGCGCGTCCGCGAACACGCCCTCCTTCACACCGCCGAGGAGCGCGGCGCCGAATGCCGCTCCCTCCTCCGCGATCGTGCGCTCGAGCGGCAAGCCGAGCACGGAAGCGACGATCTTCAGCCAGAGCTCGCTGCGGGCGCCGCCGCCCGAGATCCGCGCCACCTGCGCGTCGACTCCGACGTCTCGGAGCAGCTCGAGCGAGTCGCGCAGTCCGTACGCGACGCCCTCGAGCACCGCGCGCACGAGCGCGCCGCGGTCGTGGCGCAGCGTGAGGCCGGTGAAGGCGCCTCGCGCGTCGGCGTCGGCATGCGGCGTTCGCTCGCCTTGGAGGTAGGGCTGGAAGAGGAGACCCTCGGTGCCGGGCGGCCACGCCTCGGCTTCCCGGAGCAGCTCCTCGTAGGACGCCTCGCCGAGCGCGCGGCGCAGCCACTGGAGGGCACCCGCGGCAGAGAGCATCACACCCATCGCGTGCCAGGTGCCGGGAATCGCGTGGCAAAAGGTGTGCAGCCTCGCCTGGGGCTCCGGCCGGTACGTGTCGAGCGCGGCGAAGACGACGCCCGACGTCCCGAGCACGATCGAGAGCGGGCCTGGACGGTCGATCCCCACGCCGAGCGCGCCGGCGGCCTGGTCGCCCGCGCCCCCGATCTCGGTCGACTCGTAGACGGGCGGGAGCCAGTCGCGCGGAATCTCGAGCGCGCCGATCACCTCGTCGCTCCAGCGGCGCTCGGCGACGTCGAAGAGGAGCGTCCCGGAAGCGTCGGCGACGTCGATCGCGTGCTCGCCGGTGAGCCGGAAGCGGACATAGTCCTTCGGGAGCAGGACGTGCCGGATCCTCGCGTAGACGTCCGGCTCGTGAGTGCGGAGCCAGAGCAGCTTCGGCGCCGTAAAGCCGGTGAGCGCGCGGTTCCCGGTCAGCTCGAGCAGCCGCTCGAGCCCGATCCGCTCCTCGATCTCGGCGCACTCGGCGGTCGTCCGTTGGTCGTTCCAGAGGATCGCGGGACGCAGCACGCTCCCGTTCTCGTCGAGCACGACCAGGCCGTGCATCTGGCCGGAGACGCCGAGCGAGCCGAAGTCGTCGAGCTCGGCGAGGGCCGCCTGAGCCGCGCGCCACCAGTCCTCGGGATCCTGCTCGGCCCAATCGGGGTGCGGCGTCGAGAGCGGGTAGGCGTGCTCGGCACGGGCCACGACGTCCCCCGCGGGCGAGAGCGCGAGCGCCTTGACGCCGCTCGTGCCGACGTCGAGCCCTGCGAGCGCGCTCATTGACGACCCGGGGCTAGGTCCGCGTAAGCAGGCGAACGAGCTTGCTCAAGAGTGGAAAAGCCTCGTTCCGAGTCTCCGGCACGCCGATCCCCGGCGTCGGTGGCGGAGGTGGTGGCGGCGCGTGTGAGGTGCTCTTGACGCTCATCGCCTAGAACGACGTCGTTCGCGTCCCAGAGCCGTCCGAGGTCGTGCACGAGGCGCCGCTGAACGTCTCCAAGATCGTTCGCCCATCGAGCGCGAACTCCAGCTGCCTCTGGGGACTTAGGATCACCAGGCCGACCGCTCCCACGAAGAGAGAGGCCGCAACAGCGAACGACCCGGGAACGGGTGCCGCTCTGATGGCTGTGCCGCCCGCGAGCGAGATCGCCGATGGCGACACAGCGAGGAGGAGCCCCGTGCGAACCCGAAGCTCTCTGACCAGGTCCTCCTGCCGGTTCAGCGCGCGCAACGAAGCCTCGTAGGCCAGTCTCGCCAGTTCCTCCACGAAACCATCCTCGCCGGCTAGTCGCCACGAGACTGTGCCGGATCAGCAACTACTTTTCACCCAGCGCGGCGTAGACGAGCTCGTAGGCGCGCACGGCGTCCTTCTCCTGCTGCGCCGCTCGCAGCGCCGCGTCGTCGATCTTTGCGGCGATCCCGTCGATGAAACGCCACTGGAGCACGCTCCGCTTCACCGCACCGACGGCGTCCTCGGTGTAGGGATAGAGGTCGAAGCCGAGCCGCTCGCCGTTCTCGCCGTAGCGTGCGCGGCGCAGCTCGACCGCGAGCTCGAGCGTCTCCATGAACGCGGTCGCGCCGACCATGTTGTCGTCGTCGAAAGTGCCCCAGCCCGAGTTCGCGTGCTGATGGCCGAGCAGGCCCTCGGCGGCGAGCAGCGCCGCGTACTCGGCCAGGTTCTCGCCGTTCATCAGCAGGTGCTGCCAGTCCATGTTCACCTTGACGTTGTCGATCCCGTCGGCCTTCAGGGTGTGGATCACGTGCAGCGTCATCCCGATATTCCGCATCAGGATCTTCATCGCGGGCTCCGAGTTCTTGTGCTCGAGGAAGACGGTGACACCGTGCTCGGCGGCGCGCGAGGCGACCTGGCCGATCCCGTCGACGAAGCGTCTCCACGACTCTGCGTACGGGGTCTGGAACGGATAGTTGTAGCCCTCGATCCCCGGCCACACGATCAGCGCCGCGCCGAGCTCGCCGGCCAGGTCGGCCGCCTCGAAGCTGAGCCGGAGCGCCTCGGCGCGGATCGCGTCGTTCGGCGAGGAGAGGCCGCCCTTCGCGAACCGCGGATCGAGGTGGAGCCCGCTCGCGAGCGCGTAGATCCCGTGACCGTCGAGCGCCTCGCGCACCTCGTCGAGATTGGCCGGCGAGAGCTCCTGCGGGTAGTGGAACTCGTAGTCGTCGATCAGATCCCCGAGTCCGACAACGGCAGTGCGGACCTTCTCCGCGGTCGACGCACCGCTGAGCTCGGGCTTGTAGCCGGCCGGGTTGAAGCGGGTCGCCATGTTGCCGAACGCCCAGATTCCGAGCGATGTTCGCATCGTTCTCCTTTCGTCGTCAGCCAGACGGCAGTGTCGCGGGGAAGGATGTCGCGGAGGTCGGGGTCGCTCGCCAGGAGGAGCTCGCCGGCGGGCAGCGGGATCGCCGCGGCGTCGACGTTGACGACGCAGAGGAGCCCGCCTCGCGTGAAGGCGAGTGTTCCGGGGGGGCTCTCGCGCCAGGCGAACGGCTCCTCCCTCGGCCGTAGCGCGAGCGCGGCCCGGTAGAGCTCGAGCATCGAGGCGGGATCCCCGGCCTGGGCCACAACCGTTACCGTCGCCCACTCCTCCGGGATCGGCAGCCAGGGCGTCCCGGTCGTGAAGCCGAACCCGGGTGGTTCGTTCTCCCAGGGAATCGGGACGCGGCAGCCGTCGCGGCCGGGCCGTTCGCCCTTGGTGCGGAAGAAGATCGGGTCCTGGCGCAGCTCGTCGGGCAGGTCGACCTCCTCGAGTCCGAGCTCCTGGCCCTCGTAGACGAACGCCGTCCCGGGAAGCGCGAGCAGGAGCAGAGCGGCCGCCCGGGCGCGCCGGGCGCCCTGCGCGCCGCCGCCGTAGCGCGTCGGCAACCGCGTCACGTCGTGGTTCTCGAAGACCCACGTCGACGGGGCGCCGACCGCGCCGAGCGCCGTCCGGGTGGCGTCGATGGTCTCCCGGATCGCAGTCGCGTCCCAGGTTTCGTGGAGGAGCGCGAAGTTGAAGGCGAGCTGAAGCTCGTCGGGGCGGACGTAGCGGGCGATCGTCTCCTGATTCTTGAGCACGATCTCGCCGACGAACATCCGCTCGCCGGGGTAGGTGTCGGCGAGCTGCCGCCAGCCGCGGTAGAGATCGTGCAGCTCGGGCTGGTCGAGCGCGGTCAGCCAGTCGCCGTCCCAGGTGCGCGGAACCGGCTCGTGCATCTCGCGCAGGTCCTGCGCCTTGAAGAGAGCGTGCGCGACGTCGATCCGGAAGCCGTCGACCCCACGGTCGAGCCAGAAGCGGAGGACGTCCTCGAACTCCCGCCGCACCGATTGCTGGTGCCAGTCGAGATCCGGCTGCTCGGGTGCGAAGAAGTGAAGGTAGTAGTCGCCCGTTCGCTCGTCGCGCGTCCAGGCCGGGCCGCCGAACGCGGACGTCCACCCGTTCGGGGGGCCGCCGTCCCGTCCGGGCCGGAAGAAGTAGCGAGCGCGGTCGGCGTGGGCGGGATCGGCGATCGCGTTCCGGAACCACCGGTGCTCGTTCGAGGTGTGGTTCGGGACGATGTCCACGATCAGGCGCAGCCCGAGCTCGTGCGCGCCGGCGACGAGCGCGTCGAAGTCGGCGAGCGTCCCGAACTGCGGGTGGACGTCGACGTAGTCCGAGACGTCGTACCCGTGGTCGGCGCCCGGCGAGGGATAGAACGGCGTCAGCCAGATCCCGTCCACGCCGAGCTCGCTCAGGTAAGGCAGGCGCGCGCGGATCCCCCGCAAATCGCCCACGCCGTCGCCGTCCGAGTCGGCGAAGCTGCGGACGTAGATCTGGTAGAGCACGGCGCTCCGCCACCATTCAGACATGCGCGCTCACCGCGTCCCCGACCTCGGACGTCGAGGCGGTGCCGCCGAGGTCGCGAGTCCTCGTTCCTTCGCGGCAGACGTCCTCGAGCGCGCCCATGAGCCGGGCGGCGCCCTCCGCTTCGCCGAGGTGCTCGAGCAGCAGGGCGGCGCTCCAGATCGCGCCGACCGGGTTCGCGATTCCCTGGCCCGCGATGTCGGGAGCCGAGCCGTGCACCGGCTCGAAGATCCCGGGCGTGTCCGAGCCGGGCGCGAGGCTCGCGCTCGCCGCGACGCCCATCCCGCCCTGGAGCTCGGCGGCGATGTCCGTGAGCACGTCGCCGAAGAGATTCGACGCGACGACGACGTCGAGGCTGAGCGGGCTCCGCACCATCTGGGCCGCCAGCGCGTCCACGAGCACCCGCTCGTAGCTGACGTCCGGATGCTCGGCCGCGATCTCCTCGGCGATCTCGTCCCAGAGCACGTAGCCGTAGCGCGACGCGTTCGACTTCGTCGCGCTCGTGACGACGCCGCGTCGCGTCTCGGCGAGCTCGAACGCGTGCTTGAGGACTCGTCGCACTCCCTCGCGCGTGAACACTGCCGTTTCGATCCCGACCTCGTGTGGCAGCCCCTGATGGGCGCGCCCGCCGACGCCCGAGTACTCGCCCTCGGTGTTCTCGCGGACGAAGAGCATGTCGACGGCGGGTCGCCCCGCGAGCGGCGACGGGACGCCCTCGAGCAGGCGCGCGGGGCGGAGGTTCGCCCAGAGATCGAGACCCTGGCGAAGTGGGAGGAGGAGGCCCCAGAGCGTCACGTGGTCGGGCACCGACGGGTCGCCGACGGCGCCGAGCAGAACGGCGTCATGCTGGCGGACGACCTCGAGCGCATCCGACGGCATCATCGCGCCGTGGGCGTGGTAGTGCTCGGTTCCCCAGGGAAGCTCGACCCACTCGAGCTCGAGGCCCAACGCGTCGACCGCCTTCCGGGCCTCGGCCACCACCTCCGGGCCGGCGCCGTCTCCGGCGATCACAGCGACGCGATGCGTCATCCACGTACCTCCTCGAGCGTGGGGATGCCGGAGCGCCCGTCGAGCGCACGGCACGACTGAGCGGCGCACTCGTTCGCAAACGCGAGCGTTTCGGCGAGCTCCGAGCCTCGGACGAGAGCCGCGAGGAGGGCGCCGTGGAAGACGTCGCCGGCGCCGAGCGTGCTGATCGGGTCGGGCATGGGGCTCGCGGCTGCCTCGATCACCTCGGTGGTCGTGTAGGCGCGGCACCCCTGCTCGCCGCGCGTCACGACGACGAGCTCGGCGCCCGCAGCGAGCGCCGCCTCGGCAGAGCCGAAGTCCCGCTCGAGCGCGGTCTCGGTGGGGGAGTAGAGCGCGACGCCTGCGAGGTCGAGCCCGCGAATCGGGTTGCCGCCGTCGATCGAGAGCCGCACGCCGGAGGGCGCCGACCGGTAGCCGAGGTGGTCGACGTGCACCCAGTCGGCGTCGCGCATCAACTCGAGCGCACGCTTGGAGGGCGCGAGCGGCGGCAGCGTTCCCGGGTAGTGGACGATCGCGCGGCTCGCGCTCGCGGCGCCGACGAGGATCGAGCTCTGTGGCGAGCGCGCGCCGGGAACGACGGCGAGCTCCGAGACGTCCACGCCGTCGCGCTCGAGCCCGGCGCGAATCACCGAACCGACCTCGTCGTCGCCGACCGAGCCGACGATGAAAACGGGAACGCCGAGGCGCGCGAGCGCGACAGCGGCGGTCGCGGCTGGCCCCCCTCCCGCGACGACGAGCTCGCCTGCGACGGCCCGGCCGTCCGGCTCCGGATGGCTCGAAACGACGAAGATCGTGTCCTGGGTCGCCAGGCCGAGGCAGACGACGTGGCTCATCGGACGAGCACCGTCGCCACCTGGTGGGGCCGATAGGGAAGGACGATCTCGTCCCCCACGACCTCGAGCGGCTCCCGCTCCTCCTCGAGCGCATTCGCGAGCAGCGCCTCGGAGAACGGGAACCCGAGCCGCACGCGCGCCGTCCCGCGCCCGCCGTGCGCCTCGTAGAGCCGCAGCACGACGGCGTCGGAGTCCTCGGCCGGCTTGATCGTGTCGAGGACGACGTTCGGGTCGTCGACCGAGGCGAACGAGCAACTTTGTGTTGGAACAACACTTTCTCTCGTCCAGCGGAGCGGCGCGTTGAACCTCGCGGCCTCGGCTACGATCCCGGCCTCGCGCCAGCTGCCCGCGTGCGGAGCGACGGCGTAGGCGAACATGTGCGCCCCCTGGTCGGCCTCGGGATCGGGGCTCGTGGGAGAGCGGAGCAGGCTGATTCGGAGCTCGTTTCCGAAGCAGCTATAGCCGTACTTCGAGTCGGTGAGGAGGGCGACGCCGAAGCCGTGCTCGGAGAGGTCGGCAAAGCGATGACCGGGCACCTCGTAGCGGGCCTGGTCGAAGCTCGTCGAGTAGTGCGTCGGCCGCTCCGCGTAGCCGAAGGCCGTCTCGTAGGTCGCGTTCGGCGACCGGACGGCGAGCGGGAAGCAGACCTTGAGCAGCGTGTGTCGCTCGCGCCAGTCCACGGTCGTGTGGAGCTCGAGCCGGCGCGACTCGGCATCGAGCCGGACGATCTGGGTCAGGGTGCTTCCGGCTCCGAGGGAGCGCGTGAACTCGATCTCCGCTCGCAGCGGCGTCTCGCTGACGACGCGGTATGAAGTTGCTGGCTCCGCGTCCCGCCGCGTCTGGAGATGGGCGGGATCAATGTCCCAGGCGTCGAACGCCACCGGCTCGTCGTCGTAGAGCTCGAGCCGGTTTCCGGGCGAGGCTAGTGCCTCGCGACCGCTCTCCTCCTCGATGAGCGAGACGAGCGTTCCGTCCTCGTGGAGCGTCGCTCGCAGGTGCCCATTCTCGAGCACGAGCCCCTCCAGCGTCACCTCGTCACGCGGTTCGATCGCGCCGCCGAAGCCGTACGGCGGCGTCTCCACTAGCGCGAGCCCGGCGCCGGGAACCTCGGCGACCTCGCGGCGCGCGAACCCGATCGTGTTCACCGCGACCGAACCGGGCTCGCCCAGCACGCGGGCGCAGATCGCGTTCGCGCCGGACTCGACCGCGGCGAGGTCGCGCTCCGCCTCCTCGTGGACGAGCCGGATAGACGAGCCGGGCAGGATGTCGTGGAACTGGTTCAGCAGGAGCAGCTTCCAGAGCCGGTCTAGCTCCGCGCGCGGGATCTCTTCCCCGACGAGCGCCGCGAGGAACTCGGCGTCGTGCAGCGCCGCCTCGCCCCGGCGGTTGCCTCGCTTCGTCCGCGCCTGCGAGGTGTAGACGCCGCGGTGGTATTCGAAGTAGAGCTCGCCCAAGACGACGGGTCGCTCGCCCGGCTCGGCCTCGAGCGCGTCGAAGAACTCCTCGCTCGAGCGCTGGCTCGTCCGCGGCACTCCCTGCAGATCGCATGTCCGCCGCAACGTCTCGAGCATCGTCCTAGTCGGGCCGCCTCCACCGTCGCCGTGCCCGAAGAGGAGGAGCGAGGTGGCCGACGAGTCGTGATCCTTGTACTTGCGCGCGGAGCTCCGCAACTCCGGCACCGTCGCCTCGCTCGAGTACGTGTCGCCGGGCGGAAAGTGGCCGAGCACCTCGCTCCCGTCGAGCCCCTGCCAGACGAACGTGTGGTGCTCCGGCTTCACGAACTTGTTCCACGAGAGCTTCTGCGTCAGGAAGCGGGTCAGCCCCGACTCGCGCATGAGCTGCGGTAGCTGACCCGGGTAGCCGAAGGCGTCGGGGCTCCAGAACTCGCGGCAGCGGACGCCAAGCTCGCGCTCGAACCAGCGCTGTCCGTGCAGGAACTGGCGCAGGAGCGACTCGCCGGAGACGAGGTTGCAATCCGGCTCGACCCAGCTCCCGCCCACGGGGACGAGCTGGCCCCGTTCGACAGCGGCTCGTACGCGCTGCCAGAGCTCCGGGTTGCGCTCCTGGATCCACGCGTACTGCTGGGCCTGCGAGCACGCGAATCGGTATTCCGGATACTCGTCCATGTATCGCGTCTGGCTCGAGAACGTGCGCACGGTCTTCCGGTAGGTCTCGGCGAGCGGCCAGAGCCAGGCGGTGTCGATGTGGGCGTGGCCCATCGCAACCAGCTCGTGCGTGCGCGAGCCGTTCCGGCGGCCGAGCAGGTGGCGGAGGATCGCCCGTGCCGGCTCCCACGTCTCCCGCTCCTCGGGCCGCCACTCGTTCGCGAACCGCTCGAGCTCGCTCCGCAGCTCGCCGGCGAAGCTCGGGTCGAGGTCCGCGGCGCCGTCGGCCTCAAGCGCGCGCAGCGTCTCGAAGTCGTGGGAGAGCGACCACGCGTCGGGGTCGTACAAAGCGAGCTCGCAACGGTCGAGCGTCGGCTTCGGCAGCGAGAGATACGGTCCCTGCTGGCGGCCGAACATCCCGTTGCAGGCGAGCTCGACCTGCAGCGAGAGCCGCTCACCGCCGACCGCCTCGTCGAGGAGCCGCGCGTCCGGCCGCTCGCCCGCGCCGCCCGTATTCAGTCCCTGGAGCGCACGCCCCTCGACCCAGAGCTGCGCCTCGCTGTGGGAGACGAAGAGCAGGTCGACGCGCCGGCCGCGCCAGGCCTCAGGCACCGTCGCTTCGATCCGGAGCCACCACGTCGACCAGAGCGGGCCGAAGTGCTCGCCGAGCTGCGCCTCCCGGTAGGAGAGCGCCTGCGCCTCCTCCCACGAGATTCGGTCGACGGGCCCGCTGACCAGGATCTCGTCCGCGCCCAGTGTCTCGGGATAGACGAGCGCGAGGAGCCGGTCCGCGGTCTGGCGCAGTCGCGCGCGCGTGTACTCGGCGTGGCGAATCAAGCGCTGCTCCCCGACCCCGCCCCGGCGGCGGGCCTCAGTTGACGCGTTCCTGCGTCTCGGCGTCGAAGAGGTAGAGGTTCTGGCGGGGCACCGCGAAGGTCGTGTCCTCACCCACTTCGATCGTCCGGTCCGGAGGAAGCTTCGCAATGATCCGCGTCTCCTTCACCAGCGCGTGGATGAGCTGCTCGTCGCCGAGGTACTCGACGTTGTCGACCTTCGCCGAGAACCGCACGGAGTCGCCGGCGCCGTTCGCGATGTGGACGTGCTCGGGCCGGAAGCCCGCGGTCAGGCTCGACCCGCCGGCATCTACGACCGGAGCCGGAACGAGGTTCATCGGCGGGGAGCCGACGAAGCCGGCCACGAAGACGTTGCGTGGATCCTCGTAGAGCTGCTGCGGCGACCCGAGCTGCTGGATCACGCCCTTGTTCATCACCGCGATCCGGTCGCCCATCGTCATCGCCTCGACCTGGTCGTGGGTGACGTAGATGGTAGTGGTCTGGACCCGCTCGTGCAGCTTGATCAGCTCGGCCCGGGTCTGGACCCGCAGCTTGGCGTCGAGGTTGGAGAGCGGTTCGTCCATCAGGAACACGTCGGCGTTGCGGACGATCGCGCGGCCGAGTGCGACGCGCTGGCGCTGGCCGCCGGAGAGTGCTTTCGGCTTGCGGTCGAGGAACTGCTCGATGTCGAGCACCCGCGCCGCCTCGCGCACCCGCTGCTCGCGCTCGACCTTCGGCACCTTGCGCAGCTTCAGCGGGTAGGCCAGGTTGTCACGCACCGTCATGTGGGGGTAGAGCGCGTAGGACTGGAACACCATCGCGACGTCGCGGTCCTTCGGCGGCAGGTCGTTGACGACCCGGTCGCCGATGATGATCCGGCCGCCGCTGATCTCCTCCAGCCCGGCCCCCATCCGCATCGCGGTGCTCTTGCCGCAGCCGGAGGGGCCGACCAGCACCAGGAACTCCTGGTCCTGGACCTCCATGTTCAGGTCCTGGACTGCGGCAGAGGCGCCGCCGCCCCCCGCGTACTGCTTCGTGACGTTCTCGAAGATCACCCGCGCCATTGCGTGGTTCCTCCCGTTCACTACGGGGCCACCGACACCCGGCGACCCGGAAGCACCTCGGACTGAGAGCGGTCGCGGTGCCTTACGTCCCGCTGCGCGCTTTGTCGACAATTCCGGCATGATTGTCAAGAGGGGGGACGGGTTGCTGAGTTTCTGAGGGGGCAACGGAGGCGGCGGCGGGCGATGCCGGCGTCCTCCGGTTGGCGAGGGGACCGGGTTGATGGGAAGGGAGGAGCACGCGGTGGAGATGG
>JACCRW010000280.1 GCA_013813345.1 Actinomycetota bacterium | reverse complement strand
GGATCGCGCCCACGATCTCGTCGAGCGACTGATCTTTGCGCAGGCAGGCGACCACGCCGGCCGCCACGAGCGCATCCAGCTCGCGAGGGCTCGCCGAGGCCGTCAGGCAGACGACCGCGATCTCGGGACGGACCGCATGAAGCGCCATCGTCGCCTCGACGCCGTCCATTCCCGGCAGCCGAAAGTCCATCACGACGACGTCCGGGTCGAGCGCAGCGCACGCTTCGAGCACGGCGTTGCCGTTCGTGACCGCGCCGACGACCTCGAGTCCTTCTTCGAGCCCGAGCAGAAGCTCGAGTGCCTGGCGGAAGACGTCGTTGTCCTCGACGAGCAGGATCCGGAGCGGTTCGGCCAGCGCGCTCACTCGGCCGCGAGGAGGAGCGGGTAGTGCGGCTGGCCGCCAGGCTGGACGTCGAGCTCCACGTCAGGGTGGCTCTGCTCGAGCCGGCTCAGGATCCCGGCGAGCTCGGGTTCGTCGGCTCCCGTGAGGATGGTCAGCACCTCACGGCCGTTCACGAGCAGGCGCTCGACGACGGCGAAGGCGACCTCGTCGAAATCGGCTGACGACGCCACCGCCTCGCCGTCGGCGAGTCCGAGATACGAGCCCTTGCGCACGGCGACGCCGTCGAGCTCGACGTCGCGCGAGGCGACCGTGACCTCGCCGGTTGCGACCTGCTCGAGGGCCTCGGTCATCGCGGTCTCGTTCTCGGCGGCGCTCAGCGAGGGGAGGTAGCGGACGATCGCGGCGAGCCCGGCCTGAACCGAGCGCGACGGGATCACGCGCACAGGTTTCGTCGCCAGCTTCGCCGCCTGTTCCGCCGAGAGGATCACGTTGGAGTTGTTCGGCAGCACGAGCACCTCGGTTGCGGGCGTGGCCTCGATCGCCTTGACGATGTCCTCCGTGGACGGGTTCATCGTCTGGCCGCCCTCGAGCACGCGGGTCGCTCCATAGCTCTCGAAGAGCCGACGGTTGCCGGCGCCGGGGACGATCGCAACGACTCCAGTCTCGAGGATCAACCCGAGGTCCAGGCCAACCGACTCCAGCAGCCGCTCGGACCGCTGCTCGGTCTGCTTGTGCATGTTCGCGATCTCGACGCCTTCGATCGTGCCGAGAGCGGTCGCGAGCGCGAGCGCGGCGCCCGGCTCGTCGGTGTGGACGTGGATCTTCAGCGCGGTCGCGTCGCCGACGACGAGCAGCGAGTCGCCGAGCCGCTCGAGCTGTACCTCGAGCACGTCGGCATCGAGCTCCTCGCCTTCGATCACGAAGACGGTGCAGTAGCGGAACGGCGAGAGCTCCAGGTGGATCGCGTCGATCCCCGCCTCGTGTTCGTTCGCGACGGGCGCATCCGGCACCGGCTCGCCGGCGAGCGCGGCGGAGATTCCCCGCACGATCTCGAGCAGGCCGGCCCCGCCCGCGTCCACGACTCCGGCCTCACGGAGAACCGCCAGCTGCTCGGGCGTCCGCGCGAGCGCCGCCTCGCCACGCACGACGAGCGCCCGGAAGAGCTCGAGCGGAGAGAGCGTCGCGTGGCGTGGGTTCTCGGCCTCCTCGGCGAGCTCCCGGATCACCGAGAGCATGGTTCCCTCAACCGGCCGGCGCACCGCCCGGTACGCCGCATCGCTGGCCCCGCGGAAGGCGCGGCGGATCCGCGTCGCGTCGATCAGGCCCGGCTCGCCCAGCACCTCGGCTGCGCCACGGAGGATCTGGGAGAAGATCACGCCGGAGTTCCCGCGGGCGCCCATCAGCGCCGCGCGCGTCAGCTCCTTGGCGACGGCCGCGCGGTCGGCGGCGCAGGAGCCCTCGAGCGCTTCCACGATCGCGCGCGCAGTCGAGGTCAGATTGGTGCCGGTGTCGCCGTCCGGAACGGGATAGACGTTCAGGTCGTCGATCCGGCGCCGGTTCGCCTCGAGCGTCGCGAGCGATCCGCGCGCCAGCTCCCTGGCTCTTTCGAGCTCGCTCACGCCGAGCGCCGCACGTCTTGGATATGCACCTCGACCGCGGCGACCGTGAGACCCGTCAGCCGCTCGACCTCGTAGGCGACCCGCGAGCGGACCGTGGCGGCCACCTCGGCGAGGTTCAGCCCGTACTCGACCACGACGTAGAGGTCGAGCGCGAGGCCACCGTCACGGGTGGAGACCTCGATCCCCTGCGTCAGCCGGTCGCGCGTGAGCAGGCGCTTCAGCCCCTTGCCGGCCATCCCGACGACGCCGTAGCACTCGGCCGCCGTGTGCCCCACGATCTGGGCGATCGCGTCGCTCGCGATCGTGACCCGGCCGAAACCGGACTGACCAGTGAGATGCCCGCGTTCCACGCCGCGACTTTAGACGGCAAGCAGGCTGGGAGGGTTACTTCGCGGTGCTCGGAGGGGTTGGCGGAATGGCAGTCGTCCGGATCGGTGCGATGGGTGCGCTGTGGCAAGGACGCAGGAGCGTTCATACCTGTAGGTATGGACGCGACTGAGGACGCCACCACGGCGTGCCCAGCGTGCCGAGACGGGCACAGCCGCTATTGCGCCAAGCCCTCCTAGACGGCTTTTTGCACTTTGCCTGCCTTGAGGCAGCGAGTGCAGACGTACGCGCGCGTCTTGACGCCCTTGACGAAGATCCGGATCTTCTGCAGGTTCGGGTCGAAGCGACGGCGCGTCGCGACCATCGAGTGGCTCCGGTTGTTCCCGAACGACGGCTTCTTGCCGCACTGTGAGCAGACCTTGGACATCGGTCGCCCACTGTAGCCGAAGACCGTGTCGCGGAAGGCTCTAGCGGGCGGCCGCTGCGCGGAGTTGCGAGAAGACGTCCGCCATCTCGAGGGCCGTCCGGACGGCTTCGGCGCCCTTCTCGAGTCGATCGTCCGCCTGGCTCGCCTGCTCGAGCGTGAGGACGCCGAAGGACACCGGCACGCCGGTCTCGAGCGCGGCAAGCTGGAGCCCGCTCGCGGCCTCGCCTGCGACGAAGTCGAAATGAGGCGTGTCGCCGCGGATCACGCAACCGAGCGCGACGACGCACGCGTACCGCCGAGTCTTCGCGAGCGCCATCGCCGCGAGCGGCAGCTCGAACGCTCCCGGCACGGGCATCACCGTGATCGACTCGCGCGCGACCCCGGCCCGGTCGAGCTCGGCGAGCGCGCCCTCGAGCAGCTTGCCGGTGACGGCGCCGTTGAAGCGGCTGACGACGATCCCGACCGAGCGGCGAGCGCCGTTCGGGGCGCCCTCGAGGACGCCGTACCCCTCTGGAACCGCGAACTCGCCGGCCGCGTGCTCGCTGACGTTGTCCGCCTCCGCGGGCTCGACGCCGTTCTCGGCGGTTGGTGCTGCCGCAGCAGCCGGCCAGGCCTCGCGCTCGCTCTCCGAATGCTCCGTCGAGCCTATGCCGCTCACGCCTCGGCTCCCTCGAATGGGTCCGGGTCGAAGCGAAGATCCTGGTGGTGGAGCTTGTGCCCCAGCTTGTCGCGCTTCGAGTCGAGATAGCTCCGGTTCTCGGCGTTCGGCGAGACCTCGATCGGCACCTGCTCCACGACCTCGAGTCCGAAGCCGGAGATCCCGGAGATCTTCTTCGGGTTGTTCGTGAGCACGCGGATCGAGGTCAGGCCGAGGTCGGCGAGAATCTGCGAGCCGATCCCGTACTCGCGCTGGTCGGCCGCGAAGCCGAGGCGGAGGTTTGCCTCGACGGTGTCGAACCCCTGCTCCTGGAGCTCGTAGGCCTTGAGCTTCGCCAAAAGCCCGATCCCGCGGCCTTCCTGCGAGAGGTAGAGAAGGACGCCCCTGCCCTCGGCCTCGATCCGGGCGAGCGCGAGCTCGAGCTGCTCGCCGCAGTCGCAACGGAGCGAGTGGAAGACGTCGCCCGTGAGGCACTCTGAGTGGACGCGGACAAGCACGTTCTCGACTCCGTCCACCTCGCCCTTGACGAGCGCGATGTGGTTCTTGCCGGTCAGCGTCTCCTGGAAGGCGACGGCCGTGAAGGC
>JACCRW010000249.1 GCA_013813345.1 Actinomycetota bacterium | reverse complement strand
CTGGATGCGATCCGGACCCTGCTCCAGCTCTTCCTCGGTTGGGCGTGGGCTCTCGGTCATGGCTCTCCTCAGTATGGTCGTCGGTGTGGGCATCCTCGACGGTTGGCGGTTCTGTCCCCGCTGCGGCGGGTCGCTAACGGCCGTGGACGGCGGCGTTCGCTGTGAGCAGGGCCACGAGCACTATGGCGCGCGAGGCACGAGCACGCGTAGCGCCTGAGGCTCGAGCCTGAGCTCGACGGGCGAGACGAGCCGCGCGGGCTCGCCGTCGATCGCGGCCCGGACAGACCTGCTCGGGGTCTCGATCGTCAGCTCCGTGCAGCTCCGCTCGTCCCAGGTGATCCGGCGGAAGCCGTGCGGCACGTAGAGGTGGAGGCGGCCGTCGTCCATCGACTCTCGCTCGCCGATCGAGAGGAGCTCGAAGCTATAGGCGTTCGCGGCGACGACGACGACTCGCGCTGCGACGAGCTTGCCGTCGATCACGAACTGATCCTTGCCTCGATGCTCACGCGCCACGAGCAGGAGAGCGCGGAGGCGCGCAAGCGCGTCGCGCCGGCGGCGGTGGCGCTCGCGGCGGTGCACGAGCAGCGCGTACAGGCCGAGGGAGACGTTGTTCAGGAAGAGGCGGTCTCCGACCCGGCCCACGTCGACGCTGCGCTCCTCTCCCTCGAACGCGGCTAGCGCTGCGATGGGGTTGTCGCGGTCGAGCCCGATGTCGCGGGCGAAGTGGTTCCGAGTCCCAAAGGGGATGCAGACGAACGGCAGGTCGCGCTCGATCGCAACCTCGGCGACCGCGGCGAGGGAGCCGTCGCCGCCCGCCATCCCGAGGACTTCCGCGTCGGCTGTGCGCGCGAGCTCCTGGAGATCCTCGCCTTGCTCGAGGAAGTGGACGTCGACGCCGCGGGCCACCGCCGCCTCGCGGAGCTCGTCCGCGCTCGGGGATTCCGTGCCGGAGCGCGGGTTCACGATCAGGAATGTCTTCATGTGAGAGGAGGCCCGAGGAGCCGGCAAGATGGGCCGTTCGGCCCATGTACCCGGTCTGACGAATCCCGATCATTCGACCATGGATCGCGGTCTCCACTCCATCGCAGACGATCTCGCCGAGACGTGGCTCGAGGATTGGGCGGGCGTCGGGCTGCGGGAGCTCGAGGCTCTCCTCGCCAAGCACGCAGCCTTCCTCGGCTACCTCGACGAGAGAACGACCGAGCTCGAGCCGAGCTAGAGCGCCGCCCGCGTTTGCGGCTGCGGCCGTCACGGGAACCCTGCCTCCAACCACGACGGGAGGCGAGATGAAGCTCGATTACCTGCTCCGCGGCACCCCCGGGCATCCGGTGCATCCGCCGCTCACCGATGCGACCGTCGGCGTCTACACGTTCGCCACGATCGCGGCCGTTCTCTCCGCGCTCGGGATCGCCGAGGAGAGTGCCGCCAAGGGCTGGGCGCTTGCGCTCGTCGTGGGGCTCGTCCTTTCCGGGCCTACCTCGATCACCGGCCTGATCGACTGGCTCAAGATCTCCTCGGGAACGCCGCTCAAGCGAACCGCGACCTCGCACCTGATCGCGATGGTCGCCGCCACCGTCTTCTTCCTGATCACGGCGCTCGTCGGCTACAGCGACGGGATGGACGGCGTCGTCGGCTCGGGTGCGCTGATTCTGAACCTGATCGCATTCGGCCTGCTCACGCTCGGCGGCTGGCTTGGCGGCGCGATCGTCTTCAACTACGGAATGCGAGTCCTCAACCTGGTCGAGGAACCGGCGCACCGGGCGGTGTCGCCGATCCCCGACCGGAAGGAAGAGGCGGCCGAGAAGTAAGAACTACGCGGCGACGACGAGGCCGAGCGATTTCTCGAGCATGCTCTTCGGCTGGGCGCCGACCGCGACCTGAGCCGGCTCGCCGTCCTTGAAGAGGATCATCGTCGGGATCGAGGAGACGCCGTAGCGCTGTGCGAGGGCTTGCTCCTCGTCGATGTTCACCTTGACGAGCTTGATCGCATCGCCGCGCTCCTCCGCGATCTTGTCCAGCACCGGGGCGACGGCATGGCAGGGACCGCACCATTCGGCCCAGAAGTCGACGATCACGGGGGTCTCGCTCTTCGTGACCTCCTGCTCGAAGGTCTGCTCGGTGACTGTCGTTGACATGGTCGGAAGGTCCTTTCGCTCTATTCGGCGGGGAGTACCCGCACACACCTAATGAAAACGACAGAGCGCGC
>JACCRW010000244.1 GCA_013813345.1 Actinomycetota bacterium | reverse complement strand
GCCAGCGGGTGCGCGAAGAGGAACCGGCCGCCGGGGTAGGGGAGCACGATTTGACCCCCGTGGACGTGGCCGGCGAGGACGAGGTCGTACGCACCCGGCTCCAAGGCTCGCGCGACCCCCGGAAAGTGGCACAGCAGGATCCGAAGCGTGGCAGTGGCATCGACGTGCCGTTCGGGGCGCGCGACGCCGAGGGAGTAGGAGGCCGGGTCGACGCCCACGACCTGCACGCGCCGTCCTTGCAACTCGAGCACTCGCGACTCGTCGGAGAGGAGCTCGGTCTCGCCGAGTTGAGTGAGCTCGAACTTCTGGGAGAGGGGATCGCGGGAGTCGGCGCGGTCGTGGTTCCCGAGCACGGCGTAGGCCGGGCCGAGGCGCTCGAGCAACCTGCGAAGGAGCGGCTCGCCGGCCGGGCGGGAGAGCAGGTCCCCCGTGATGCAGACGAGGCCGGGCTTCCGCGAGACGACCCAGGCGACCGCTCGCTCGGTGGCGAGGGAGCCCCGCGAGGGCAGTCCGAGGTGGAAGTCGGAGAGGTGCGCGATCCGCAGCCCGTCGAGCTCCGCGGGTAGTCCGGGCAGCGACACGTCGAGGACGCGTGTGCGCAGCCAGCCCGCTTCGAACCAGCCATAGACCAGCACCAGGGCGGTGAACAGCGCCACGAGGACGAGCCAGAGCGTCACGAGCTCAGTCTCGCGCGGCGCCCTCTTGCTGCCGCGCGAGAACCGTCAGGTCCCGTTGACAGGGACAGTCCCTGTCAGCCCACGCTGACGCCTCGCCTCGCCCCGAAGGCCCGCGGGCGATTAGACGGAGAGCTTGTCGAGCATCGGCTCGACCGAGACGACGTGGCGACGGAATCGGAGCTCAGCCTCCTGGAAGCCGGCCGCGACCCCGATCAGCTGCGAGAGGTGGAGGATGGGCATCTGGAAGTCCTTGCCGGTCTGCTTCTTCAGCTTCGACTGCCACGCGTCGAGCGAGAGGTGGCAGAGCGGGCACGGGGTCACCATCGCGTCGGCTCCGGCCTCCTTCGCCTGCTCGATCGGCTGGATCAGCTCGCCGAGCGCGGTCTCCTCGCGCGCCTGGATGATCGGGAAGCCGCAGCACTTGATCTTGGCCGGATAGTCGATCGCCTCGCCGCCGCAGGCCTCGATGATTCGCTCGAGCGACGAGGGCCGGTCGGGATCCTCGAAGCCCAGGAGCTTCGACGGGCGCAGGATCTGGCAGCCGTAGAACGGCGCGATCTTCAGGCCCTTCAGCCCCTTGTGCGCGGCTGCCTTGAGCAGGTCGTAGCCCTCGCCTTCGGCGACGAGCCAGAGGAAGTGGCGGACATCGACGGTGCCGCGGTACTCGGGCACGCCGACCTTCGCCAGGTTCTTGTTTACCCGCTCGAGCAGCGCCTCGTCGCCCTGGAGCTGGAAGTTCGCCTGGCGGAGGTTGAGCGTGCAGACGTTGCAGACCGTCATCAGCGTGTCCGAGCCGGTCGCCTCCGCGTAGGCGAGGATCCGCGCGTTCAGGTGGAGGTAGTAGTCGGGCTCGGCCTCGTGGATATCGCCGGCGCCGCAGCAGGTGACCGTCTCCAGCTCGACGAGCTCGAGCCCGACCTTCGGCGACAGGGCCTGCGTCGAGATGTCGAGCTCCTTGGCCGAGAGCGAGGCAAGGCACCCCTTGTAATAGGCCACGCGTCTCACTCGCCGCCCCGCTTCCTCGTCGGCTCCTCGCCGGGCGTCACGTCCGCCTGGTCGCGACTGCCGACGCCGGTGTCGCCGCCGCCACCGGCGGCGTGGCCCACCTCGTGCTCGAGCCGCGAGAGCGCCCGCTCGCCCTGGACGATCCCGAGCGCGCCGTCGACGCCCTGCTCCTGGACGAGCTCATAGAGCGCGCGCGACTCCTTGACGCCTTCGGCGACGTGCGGCGGGAACGGCGGCGGCACCTTGCCCTTCACCGCGAGCCCCATCGCGAACTTCATCTCCTTGATCGAGGAGACGATCCCCTGCGTCTTCGGGACGAGCTCGGTCTCGCGCAGCCAGCCGGTCGTCTTCGCCGAATGGACGAACCACTTCGCGTGCTTCGCCCCCATGTCCTCGTCGATCCCGGCCTTCATCGCCTCGGCGCCGAGCTTCGCGATCGCGTCGCGCGGATCGACGCCCTTGGGACAGCGCTCGTTGCAGAAGTAGCAGCGTGTGCAGTCCCAGATCCCGTGTTCGGCGCTGTACTGATCCAGCCGCTCCACCTTCGCGGCATCGCGCGGGTCGCCGACGAAGCGCATCCCCTTCGCAAGCGCCTGCGGGCCGAGGAACTCCGGATCCGACTCCATCGAGTTGCACTCCGAGACGCAGCAGCCGCAGTTGATGCAGAGCGACTCCTTGTGGATCACGTTCATCCGTTCCTGCGAGATCACGTGCTCCTCGTCGGCCGGCGGCTGGTCGTAGCCGGGCTGGAGCCACGGCTTCATCGCCTTGAACTTCTGCCAGAAGGGATCCATGTCGACGACGAGGTCCTTGACGATCGGGAGGTTCCCCATCGCGGAGATCACCGGCGCATGGCCCGCGTTCGCGATGTCGTACATGCGCACCTTGCACGCGAGCACGGCGCCGCCGTCCA
>JACCRW010000222.1 GCA_013813345.1 Actinomycetota bacterium | reverse complement strand
GTCGACGCTCTGGTTGGCCGGGGTGGCGGCTGCACGCGAGCGGGGGCTGCGGGTGCTCAGCGCCCGACCTGCGGAGGCCGAGCAAGGGCTTGCGCACGCGGCGCTCGGCGACCTGCTCGGGGATTCCGTCGTCGAGGTGCTGCCGGAGCTCTCGGCGCCACGGCGGCGAGCGCTTCAGGTCGCGCTCCTGCTCGAAGCTGGCGACGACGAACCCGCTGACCCTCGCGCGCTCGCCGTCGCGGTCCACAGCGTGCTCGTGGCGCTGGCCGAACTGGGGCCGATCGTGATCGCGGTCGACGACGTCCAGTGGCTCGACTCGGCGTCCGCCGAGGCGGTGTCCTTTGCGCTACGCCGGCTCGACCGAGAGCCGGTCAAGGTGCTCCTGGCTCGCCGGGGCGAGCAGATCTCCACGCTCGAGCGGGCCCTCCCAGGCGAGACCGAGCGACTGCCGGTCGCCTCGCTCAGCCTAGGCGCGATCCACGAGCTCGTTCGCGACCGGCTCGGCCGGACATTCCCGCGCACCACGATGCTCGGTTGCACGAGGTCTCGGGCGGCAACCCGTTCTACGCGCTGGAGCTCGCCCGCGCGCTCGACGCGGCGGCCGCGTCCCTTGACCCGGCCGCGCCCTTTCCCGTGCCCGATTCGCTCGAGCACCTCGTGGGCGAGCGGCTCCGCGCGCTCGCCGCCGAGACGAGGGCGGCGCTGCTCGTCGTCGCCGTGATCGGCGCACCCGCGCCGGACCTGGTGGAGGCAGCGGGGATCGCCGTGGAGACGCTCCAGCCCGCCGTCGCCGCGGAAGTGCTCGAGCACGCGGACGGTGAGCTCCGCTTCGTCCATCCCCTGCTCGCGTCGGGGGTGATCGCGGCGGCCACGGAGGCCGAACGACGCGCCGCGCACCGGCTCGCCGCAACCGCGGTCGACGAGCCGGTCGCCCGCGCTCGCCACGTCGCGGCGGGCCTTGAAGCGCCTCATGACGGGATCGCCGCCGAGTTGGAGAAAGCGGCCGAGCTGGCGCGGTCTCGCGGTGCGCCGTCCGTTGCGGCGGAACTCGTCGAGGCGGCCGCGAGATCCACCCCACGCGACCGGGAAGACGATCGGCGTAGGCGGCTCGACCGCGCAGCGAGGGATCACCTGGCGGCTGGATTGGCAGAACGCGGCTTCGTGCTCGCTCGTGAGCTCCTCGCGGACGCGAGCCCTGGACCTGCGCGTGCGGAGGCGCTGGCGCTGTTGGGCGATCTGGAGAGTGCCGCCGGCGAGATCCGGACAGCAGTCGAGTACCTCCGAGAGGCCTTATGCGAGTCGCGCGGACGGCCGGAGCTCGAACTCCGGATCCACGAGCGGATTGCACAGAACACGCGCATCAGCGAGGGGCTGGCTGTCGCGGAGAAGCACGCGCGCGAGGCCGTCCGTCTCGGTGAGCAACTCGGCGACAACGCGCTCGCGGCTCGCACGCTCGCGGCCCTCACCTTCGTCCGCTTCAACCGGGGCGAGCCTGACTCCTTTACGCTGGCGCAGCGCGCGATCGAGCTTGCCGGACGTTCCGGCGATGCGAGTGCAATCGACGATGCGACCAGCGCCTGGGGCCACTGCCTCCTCTGGTCGGGGCGGATCGACGAGGCGCGCCACGTCCTTGAGGCCAAGCTGCGCGCGGCCGCAGTACGGGACGAACCTGCCGTGGCGGATGCTCTCTGGTACCTCGCGCTCGTCGAGGAGCGGGCGGGTCACCTCTCACTCGCGCGGGAGCACGCGGAGCGGTCGCGGGAGCTCAAGTTTCAGTATTCGGGTCACGTCGTGGATGAGCCGGCTACGAACTACCCGCTCGCGCGCGCGGCTGCCTACCAGGGCGATGAGGAGTTGGCGTGCGAGCTCGCCGAGCGCGGCTACGCCCATGCCGGGGCGCGAGGAGGGATGTCGACGAGTCGGGCCAACCTCGCGCTGCTCGGAATCCTCGACCACTGGGCGGGAGACCCTGCGCGAGCGCTCGAGCGATTCGAGGAGTTCGACGAGGAGCGACGGGCGGCGAACTTCTCCAACGCGACCTCGATCCACGTCGCCGACCATGTCGAGTCATTGCTCGAGGTTGGGAGCGTAGCCGCCGCGCTGGATCTGCTCGACGACTGGGAAGCACAGTGTCGGAAGCTTGGGCACCGCCCGGCGCTCGCGGAGGTCGTCCGATGCCGCGGGCTCGTCGCGGCGGACGACGGCGACATCGTCAGTGCGCTCGCGCTGCTCGAGGAGGCGGTCGCGCTCCACGAGGAGGTCGGCGATCCGTTCGGCCGAGCAAGAGCGCTCTTGCTCCTGGGCGTCACACGCAGGCGCGCTCGGCAGAAGCGGTCGGCGCGCGAGGCGATCGAGGCGGCGCTCGCCGGATTCGAGGAGATCGGCGCCCGCGGCTGGGAGGAGAAAGCGCGGGCGGAGCTCGGCAGCATCGGAGGTCGCACCCGCGACGAAGGTCTGACTCCGGCCGAGCGCCGCGTTGCTGCACTCGTCGCCGAGGGGCGGACGAACCGCGAGGTCGCGGCGGCGCTCTTCCTCGGCGAGCGCACTGTCGAGACCCACCTCTCGCACGTCTACGCGGAGCTCGGGAGTCGCTCTCGTACCGAGCTCGCGCGGACGCTGATCTGATGACGACCGGGGACATCGTCGGCCGGGACGAGGAGCTGGCCGCGCTGCACGCCTTCTTCGACACGGCGGGCGAAGGGCCGGCCGCGGTCGTGCTCGAGGGCGAGGCAGGGATCGGCAAGACGACGATCTGGCAGGCTGGGGTCGAGGCCGCACGCGAGCGGGGGCTGCGGGTCCTGACCGCGCGGCCCGCCGAGGCCGAACGCGGGCTGGCGCACGTCGTGCTCGGCGACCTCTTTGAGGAGGTGCTCGACCAGGTGCTGCCCGCCTTGTCGGCGCCGAGACGGCGCGCGCTCGAAGCCGCGCTGCTCCTGGACGAGACCGCCGAGCAACCGGTCGACCCGCGGACGCTCGGCGTCGCGGTTCGGACGGCCCTGCAGGCGCTCGCCGAAAGGACGCCGGTCGTACTCGCCGTCGACGACATCCAGTGGCTCGATGCGTCCTCGGCGAGCGCGCTCGCGTTCGCGCTGCGACGGATGGCCGACGATCGTGTGCTTCTGCTCTTGGCCCGGCGGCTCGTCGAAGGGGCGCAGCCTTCGGACCTCGATCGAGCACTCGGGGCAGACAGCGTCCAGCCGTTGGTGATCGGCCCCCTCAGTGTCGGCGCGCTCCATCGGTTCCTGGGCGACCGGCTCGGGAGGACCTTTGCGCGCCAGACGTTGCTGCGCATTCACGAGGCTTCGGGCGGAAATCCGTTCTTCGCGTTCGAGCTGGCCCGGGCTCTCGGCGCAGACGTGGGCCCGCTGCAGCCGCTCCCCGTTCCCGAGACGCTCGAAGAGCTTGTGCGCGCGAGACTCGCCGATCTCTCCGTCTCCACCCGCGCGGCACTCGAGCTCGCGTCGGCGTTGGGCGCACCCTCGGTGTCGCTCCTGGAGCGGGCCGGCATCGCTCCCGACGCGCTCGAGGCGGCAGTGGGCGCGCATGTGATCGAGCGCGAGAACGGGAGCATCCGCTTCACCCACCCGTTGCTCTCGTCGGTCCTCTACCAGTGCCTGTCCGGCGAAGAGCGGCGGAGGCTGCACGAACGCCTGGCGGCGATCGTCGACGACCCGCTCGTCCGCGCACGTCACCTCGCTCTGGCGACAGACGGCCCGGACGCCGGCGTCGCCGTCGTCCTCGACGAAGCAGCGACGAGAGCGGTCGGCCGCGGCGCGCCGGCTGTCGCGGCCGAGCTCGGCGAGCACGCACTCCGGCTGACACCGCCGGACGCGGAGGGCGACCGTCAGCGTCGAGCTCTCGCCTCAGCGCGCGCGCACCGGACCGCCGGCGAGTGGATTCGCGCCCGCAGCATCGTCACCGATCTCCTGTCGCGGACACCGACGGGCTCGGAGCGCGCCGAGGCGCTCGTCCTGCTGGCCGAGCTCGAGAGCCTCGACGGGTCGATCGATCTGCTCGAGGAGGCTCTGGGCGCTGCGGCAGCGAGCCCGGCGCTCCAGTCGGACATCCAC
>JACCRW010000221.1 GCA_013813345.1 Actinomycetota bacterium | reverse complement strand
GTTCGCCGGACTGAACGGCTGGCTCAACTCGAAGCCGCTGACGGTGGCGGGGCTACGCGGCAAGGTCGTCCTGATCGACTTCTGGACGTACTCCTGCATCAACTGCCTGCGCACCCTCCCCTACATCACCTCCTGGGATGAGCGCTACCGCGCGAGCGGCCTCACGATCGTCGGGGTGCACACTCCCGAGTTCGCCTTCGAGCGGGTGCGCTCGAACGTGCGCGAGAACGCGGAGGAACTCGGAGTCGAGTATCCGATCGCGCTCGACAACGACTTCGGCACCTGGAATGCCTGGCACAACCAGTACTGGCCGGCGAAGTACCTGATCGACCGGAACGGCCACGTCCGCTACTACCACTTCGGCGAGGGCGACTACAACGAGTCCGAGAACGCGATCCGCGAGCTGCTGGCCGAGCGCACCGATGCGGACCTCCCGGCGCCGGCGGCGCTCGCCGACGAGAGCCCGCGCGGCCTCGTCACGCCTGAGAGCTATCTCGGGCACGAGCGCCTCGCCCGCTACGTGGGGACGACGATCGCACCCGATCGCGAGCAGCAATACGCGTTCGCTCCCAAACTCGCCGAGAACGAGCTGACCTTCGGCGGTCGCTGGCGAGTGGAGGGCGAGCGCGCGGTCGCCGCACGCGACGCGAGGTTGCGCCTGCGCTACCGAGCGCGCGATGTCTATCTCGTGCTCACGGGGCGCGGCTCGGTCAGCGTGCTCGTCGACGGGAAGCCCGAGCGTACGATCCGTGTCACCCGCGAGAAGCTCTACACGCTTGTGGAGCGCGGGCAGATCGGGGATCACCTGCTCGAGCTGCGCTTCGCGCCCGGCGTGTCGGGCTACGCCTTTACGTTCGGCTAGAACTACTGCTCGCGGGCGGAGTCCTCGTCCGACTCCTCGTCGCGCTCGCGCAGGAAGCGTGTCAGCTCGGCCGCAAGCGAATCGCCCGATGGAAGCTCCTCGTGCTCCTCGAGGTCGAGCTCGTCGGTGCGCCGCTCGAGCTCCTCGACATACGCAGAGGTCTCGGCATCCGAGGAGACGGCCTCGGTCACCTGCTCCGAGTACGTCTCCTCCGCCTCGGCGAGCTCCGTCGTGTCGATCGGGACGTCGAGGAGCGACCCGAGCCGGTCGCAGAGGGCACGGGCGGCGCGGGGCTCGGCGCCAGCGAGACATAGTGCGGGACCGCGGCCCAGAGGCTTGCCGCCGGAATGCCACCGTTCCGGCACGCGTCCTGGAGCACGCCGACGATGCCGGTCGGCCCCTCATAGCGGGAGTGCTGGAGACCCAGGCTCTCGACTAGAGCAGGGTCGCTCGCGGCGCCCGTCACCGGCGCGGCCCGCGTATGGGGGACGTCGGCGAGGAGCGAGCCGAGCGTGACCACGAGGTCGACCTCGAAGTCCCGGGCGAGCTCGAGCACGAGGCCCGAGAAAGTGCGCCAGCGCAGGCTCGGCTCGACCCCGAGCAGCAGGATCGCGTCCCGCTCGGTGTCCGGAATCCGCGCGTGGTAGAAGGCGTTCTCCGGCCAGTCGATCGTGCGGGTCAGCCCCTCGTCGAGCGAGACGTGCGGCCGGTTCGCCTGGAAGTCGACGAAACCCTCCGGGTCGATCTCGGCGAAGCGCTCGGCCTCCCACACACGCGCGAGATAGCCCCCGGCGAGCGTCGCGCCCTGACCGCCGTCGTTCCAGCCCCGGAACGCCGCGATCAAGACCGGGCGCTCCAGCGTCGGGCGGCTGACGAGCCGCAGCTCCTTCTCTGCCATCGGGAAAGTCTAGTGGCGTACAAGCGGGGCGGGCGTCCGCCAGAGCGCGGTCACGAGCCCGACCGTCCAGGCCCACACCGCCGCCGCGAGACCGACGTGCACGAGCACGAGCCACCACGGGAGCTGGTTGCGGAATTGGATCTCGCCGACGCCCATCTGGAGGAGCAGGAGCGCGAGCAGCACCCCGGTCGCCCGCACGAGGCCCGGCACGCGGCCGCGCTCGCGGACGAGCCAGGCGACGAGGATGAGGAACGAGAGCCCGAACGCGGCGGTCGCTCGCACATGCCACCAGACGGCGTCGAGCAGGTTCCAGAAGCGGTCGATCTCGGCGCTGTCGCCCGGATGGGGGCCGGCTGCGGTCGAAAGCGTTCCCGTCACGACGAGAATCCCGCAGGCGACGACGAGCACGAGCGCCACGGCCCGCAGCCAGCGAGGAGCCGGCGACTGGACGCGACCGCGAGCGTTCCCCCACGCCTCGACGGCCAGCGCAACCGCTCCCGCGAGGACGACGAGCGCGAGCAGGAAGTGGGTTCCCACCATCAGGGGGTGCAGGTCGAGCCTGATCGTGAGGAGGCCGAGGGGCGCCTGCGCGATCGTGCCGAGGAAGACGCCCGCTGCGATCCAGGTGGTGCCGCCCCCGAGGCCGGGCGTCCGCGGCGCGGCGATCCAGGCCAGGAGGCTGAGCAGGATCGGGGCGAGCGCGACGACCCGGTTCCCGAACTCGATCGTCGAATGCTCACCGACCGCCGGGAAGAAGGCCCCCTCCTGGCACCCCGGCCACGACTCGCACGCGAGCCCCGAGCCGGTCAGCCGGACGAGCGCCCCGGTGAGCACGATCACGTAGAGCGAGATCGCCGACGCGGCGGCGACCTGGAGGTAGCGTCCTGGCGAGACCTCGCGCGAGCGGACTCGAGCGACGGTGTCCATCAGGCGAGCGCGACCCCGGCGCCGGCTTCGACCCGACCGACGCGAGCGACGAAGAGCTCGCGAGCCTGGAAGGACGCGGTCAGCACCGCCGCCTTGTCCGAGGGAATCGAGATCAAGAGCCCACCTGCGGTCTGCGGGTCGTAGGCGAGGGCCAGCAGCTCCTCGCTCGTGACCGTCTCGACGGCGGCTCCCGCGAAGTCGCGATTCCGACGATCGCCGCCAGTGCGCACACCCGCGCGCGCCAGCTCGAGCGCGCCCGGAAGGACGGGCAGCGCCGCCGCATCGAGCACGATTCGCACCTCGCTGCGTTGGGAGATCTCGTAGGCGTGGCCGAGCAACCCGAAGCCGGTCACATCCGTCACGGCGGTCGGCTCGAAGGGTCTGAGCGCGTCCGCCGCAGCCCGCGAGAGCTCCGTCATCCGAGCGGACGCCTGGGCGAGTCCCTCCTCGTGCCGCCGTCCCTCGCGCGCCGCGTGGAGGAGCAGGCCGGTTCCGAGCGGCTTCGTCAGGAAGAGCGCATCCCCGGGCTGGGCGCCGCTTTTCGTCCAGATGCCCTCCGGATGCACGGTGCCAACGACGGCGAGCCCGTACTTCGGCTCCTCGTCGCGCAGCGTATGACCGCCTGCGAGGAGCCCGCCGGCGGCCGCAACCTGCTCGGCCGCGGCGCCGAGGATCGCGGCGATCGTCTCGTTCGACAAGCTCTCCGGGAAGGCCGCGATCGAGAGCGCGAGCAGTGGGATCCCGCCCATCGCGAAGACGTCGTTCAGCGCGTTCGTCGCCGCGATCCTGCCGTAGAGCGCCGGGTCGTCCACGAGCGGAGGAAAGAAGTCGAGGGTGAAGACGAGCGCCCGCTCGTCGTCGAGCCTGTAGACCGCGGCATCGTCGGAAGGCGCCAGTCCAACGAGGAGGTTCGCCGATTCGGCGGGCACGAATCCTCGGACGAGCTCCTCGAGCCGCGCGGCCGAGAACTTGGCCGCGCAGCCGCCGCTCTTCGCGAGATCGGTCAGCTTCACGGAGCTCATCGACCCCACCTTAGAAAAAGCGACGACCGGGCAGACCCGGTCGTCGCGCTCAGGGGGAGGAGGAGCCTGAGGGTGCCCTTGGATTCGTTGTGCCGCAAGCCGTTCCTGCACGCTTTTGAGATAGTCCGCGAATGGCCTCCGCACTCGTCACGGGAGGCTCGTCCGGGATCGGGCTCGCGATTGCCCGGATGCTCGGTGAGGAGCGGTTCGGCCTGACCCTTGCCTCGCGGACGGCCGAGAAGGTCGAGGCTGCGGCAGGCGAGCTTGGCGCCCACGCCATTGCGGCCGACATGTCGAAGCCGGAGGATTGCGAGCGGGTGGTCGCCGAGCACGTCGCGCGTCACGGCGGCCTCGACGTGCTCGTGAACTCGGCGGGAGTCGGAATCGCCGGCCGGGTCGAGGACGCCCAGCTCAAGCACATCGACCGCCAGCTCAACATCAACCTCCGCGGCCTCGTTCTCGTCACCCAGGCCGCGATCCCCCACCTGCGCGCGTCGCGAGGCTGGATCGTCAACCTCGCCTCGATCGCCGGGACCGTCGCCGTCCCGATCCTCCCGATCTACGCTGCCTCGAAGGCGGCAGTGATCTCGCTCACGCACTCGCTGAACGCCGACCTCGACGGTGACGGGGTCCGCTCGATCGCGATCTGCCCGGGCTTCGTAGACACACCGATGGCGGAGTTCTCCGGACTTCCGGGCGAGCAGATGATCCAGCCGGAGGACTGCGCGGAGGTCGTGCGCATGTGTCTCAGGCTGAGCCCGAACGCGCGGGTACCCCAGGTCGTGATCCAGCGCGTCGGGGCGAGCGGCGGACCCGGCTGAGAGCGAGCGCTAGCCCACGAGCTCGCGCTCGACCGCGGTCGTGAGCTCCCGGACCGAGAACGTCCCCTCGAACCGATCCTTGACGAGGCCGTCGGCTCCGACGAGGAACGTGAACGGCTCGGAGGGGAGCTCCCACTCGTTCACCCAGCGATTCGTCCCCTTGGCCGGATCGTTGTCGTTGTAGATCTCGACGTGGATGAAGCGGATCCCGGTGTCCGCGAACTTCCTGCGGACGGCGCCGACGACGTCGACGACGGGCCCGCAGGTGCGGGTCGTACAGAACTGCGGGGTCGCGAACACGACGACGAACGGGATTTTCGCGGTGAGCGCTTCTGCGATCGACGAGCGGAGCAGCGCTCGGTCGGGCGGCTTCTGCGTCGAGAGGGCGGCCAGGTCGCCGCCCGAGCTTGCGATCGTCGGCGTCTTCGAGGCAACCGCTGGATCGCCGACGTCCGGAGCAGCGGTCTTCTTCGCGACCACGACGTTCCCGACGGCCTGGATCTTGCGACCGCCGACCGGCTCCGCCAGCACCCAGTACTTGCCCGGCTCGGGAATCTCGAGCCGGGTGACGAAGATCTGAGACGCATCGCCCTCGTCCTCCGAGCCCTCGAGCCCGATCGGCTCGGCGCTTGCGGTCGTCTCGAGGAAGGGTCGCCGGTCGAGGCCCCGAGCAAGCCAGACCCGCGCGGTCGGTCGCGTCACCACCTGTCCTTTTCCGTCGACGACGAGAAAGGAGAGGCGGACGCGACCAGGCGCGAAGTCGGCGGTTCCCGGAACGATCGCGACGTCTTCGCCCGGCGCCCGCCAGAGCGCTTCGAGCGAGCCGGCTACGGGTTCCTTCACCGCTTGTTCGGAGGAGCCGCCGCAGCCGGCGAGGAGGAAGAGAGCCAGAGCTAGGACGGCCAGGCGCACGCGGCGAGTGTAGCCGCGGCCCGCCGCCTAGTTGCCCTCGTGCCAGCCGTTGCCGCGAAGGATTGCATTGAGCCAACCGCCGCCGAAGATGGCGAGGAGCGCGGGAGCCGTGAGGAGCAGAGAGAGTAGCCGCGTCTTCATCTTTGAACCTCCTTTCGTGTTCTAGAAGCGGATGTCCTGGAGAGCCTCGGCCGCGTTCCGGAAGAGGCGAGCCGCCTCCGGATCGTCGCCGCGGCGAGCAGCCAGGTCGCCGAGCGCAACCCACGCGCCGGCCCGATAGCTGACAGAGGAAAGCTGTTCGTAGGCGGCGTCGGCGGCCCGGAAGCACGCCTCCGCCTCGTCGAGCTGCCCCCGCTCCATGAGCGAGCGCCCGAGGACGAGCTGCGACCCGCCGATCTGGTCGAGATAGTCCTCGCGACCGTCGAGCAGCTCCAGCGCGTGCCGTGCATGCTTCTCGGCCTCCTCCCACTTGCCGAGCTGGAGGTGCACGGTGCCAAGCCCGCTGAGCGCGATGGCCGCATCGCTCTGCGACTCGACCTCGACCGCTACGGCAAAGGCCGCCTTCAGGAGCTCGATCGCCTCCTGGGGCTTGCCGAGGAGGAGGTTCAGGCCGCCGAGGTTGTTCAGCACGAGACCGACGTTGCGCTCGTCGTTCAGCTCCTGGTAGAGCGCCTTGGCGCGCTCGGCGTAGTTGCGGGAGAGCACCCAGTGACCGGTGCGCTCGGCGACCAGCGAGGCCTGGAAATAGCTGTTCGCGGTCATGCTGCGGTCGCCGACGGCCTGAGAGAGCTCGAGCGCCCGCTCGGCGTCCTCGCGCGAGGCCTCGAAGTCGCGCTGGCGGCGATGGCAGCGTGAGCGCCATTGGAAGATGTCGGCCCGGAGCACGTCGCACGGGAGCTCGGAGCGCTCCGCGAGCGCGAGCGCCTCGCCGAGCAGGGCGATTGCGGTGCCGGTGCTCGCAAGCTTGAAGCGACATGCGCCGAGGCGGAAGACGAGCTCGGCCCTGTCGAGGTCGGAGAAAGCCGGGCTCTCCGCGAGCGCTCGTGCCTCGGTCAGAAGCTCGATTCCGCGACGCGGATCGCCGTCCTGCATGCAGGCCCACGCCTCGCCGGAGCGGGCGCGGACGTCGAGCTCGGCCGCATTCGTGGCCGAGACGGCGCTGCGCACGTCGCCGTAGGCGGCGATCGCATCCTTGTAGTGGTGCGCCTGCGTCAGTGCCTCCGCCTGGGCGAGCAGCGTCTCGACACGCCCGCGCTCGTCTGTGGAGACCCCGCTGGCGAGAAAAGCCGAGTCGACGTTGAGCCGCTGCGCGAGCCACTCGACGGTCTCCTGGGTCGGGCGCGTCTTGCCGCGCTCGATCTGACTGACGTACTCCTTCGAGAACCGCTCGCCCGCGAGCTCCGTCTGGGTCAGGCCTGCCGAGACGCGCAGGAGACGGAGCCGATCGCCGAGGCGCCCGGACGAGGGGGGCGCAGCGGTGTGGCGGTGGGCGGTGTGGATGGCTTCGTTCATGGCGGTGGTTGATTCAGTGAAGTCGGATGTGAACCGACGCGCGTACCCCTTTGCGGGGATCTTTGAGGAGATGGATTTGCTTCCACCGGCGAGTGAAGCAAGCTTAACACCGAATCACTTGACTGCGCTACTTGACTTTTCCGGACATGGCTCCTAGAGTGCGCCCAACTTGCTCGCCGGACGCCAGGCGAAGCAAGGGCGCGCCACCGAGATGCGACCGCCGCAAACCGGAGGCCGTGACTGAGCCGCAGAGTCACGTCCGCCGGAGCGTCGCCCAGGTGGCCAGCGCCTCACCAGGATCGTCCCCGGAGCCGCAGCCGGGGACGTTCCACGGTCCGGCTGGCCACGGTCCGGCTGGCCACGGTCCGACCTGCCCGTGGCCGCCGGTTCGATAGGCGTCTGCGATGATCGCCGCGTGGCCACCACGGACGCGACGTTTACCTGGACGCCCTCCGCGGAGCAGCTCGAGCGCGCGAACGTGGCCCGGCTGGCGCACGCGCTCGGCTGCTCCGATTACCCCTCGCTGCACCGGCTCTCGGTCGACGAGCCCGACCGATTCTGGCGCGCGGTCGTCGACGATCTGGAGCTCGAGCTCGCAGCGCCGTGGGAGCACGTCCGTGACGATTCCCGCGGGATCGAGTGGACAACCTGGTTCGAGGGCGCGCGACTGAACCTGGCGACGGCGTGCGTCCACGTGTGGGCGGCGCGGACACCGGACGCTCCCGCGGCGATCTTTCGCGGCGAGGACGGCACCCGAGACGAATGGACGTTCGCGGGACTCTCTCTCCACGTCGCGAAGCTCGCGCAGAGCCTCGCGACCCTGGGAGTCGCAGCGGGCGACCGAGTCGCGATCTATCTGCCGATGTGCCCGGAGGTCGCAGTTGCTTCGCATGCCTGCGCACACCTCGGAGCGATCCAGGTGCCGATCTTCTCCGGCTTCGGCGCGGCGGCCGTGGCGCAGCGGCTCCGGGACTCCGAGGCAAAGGTCGTCGTCACCGCCGACTTGTCATACCGGCGCGGCAGACGGACGCCGATGCGGGAGACGATCGAGGAGGCGCTGCGTGAGGCGCCGTCGGTCGAGCACGTCGTCGAGTGGCGCCGCGACGAGCGGACGTGGAGCGTGCCGCTCGGAGAGGGGACGCTGCCGCCGCTCGATGTGCCCGCCGAGCACCCGTACCTCCTCGCATACACATCCGGGACGACGGGACGGCCGAAGGGGGCCTTGCACGTGCACGGCGGCTTCCTCCTTTCGATCGCCCGCGAGGCCGCGTACCAGTCGGACATCCGCGCCGGCGACCGCGTCCTCTTCGCGACGGACATGGGCTGGATCATGGGGCCTTGGACGGTGGTCGGCGCCGGTGCGCTCGGCGCGAGCGTCGTCTACATGGAGGGCGCGCCGGACTGGCCCGACGACCGCCTCTGGCGCCTCGTCGAGGAAGAGCAGGTGACGATGCTCGGGGTTTCGCCGACGCTGATCCGAGCGCTGATCCCGAAGGGCGAGCCGAACGCCGATCTCTCCTCGCTGCGGGCGATCACGACGACGGGCGAGCCGTGGAATGCCGGCCCATACGACTGGCTGGACGAGCACGTGGCCGACAGCGGTCGGATTCCGATCGTCAACATCTCCGGCGGCACCGAGGTGGGCGCCTGCTTCCTCTCGGTGACGCCGATGGCGCCGTCGAAGCCCTGCTCGCTCGGGTTCCCGGCGCTCGGGCAGGCGATGGACGTCTACTCACCCGCGGGCAACCCCCTGCGAGGCGAGGTCGGCGAGCTCGTCTGCACGCACGCCTGGCCGGGGATGACGCGCGGGATCTGGGGCGACGACGCCCGCTACCTCGAGACGTACTGGAGCAGGTTCCCCGGTATCTGGACGCACGGCGACTGGGCCTCGGTGGACGAGGATGGCTACTGGTTCCTGCACGGCCGCTCCGACGACACACTCAACATCGCCGGCAAGCGGATCGGCCCGGCCGAGCTCGAGTCGGCGGCGCTCGACCATCCGGCGGTGGTAGAGGCGGCCGCGATCGGGATTCCGCACGAGATCAAGGGTGAGGTCGCGTGGCTCTTCTGCGGCCTGAAGCCGGGAGCGGAGGCCGATGCGGACGGCGTCAAGGCCGTCGTCGCGTCCGCGCTCGGGAAGGCGTTCGCGCCGGAGCGCGTTCTCTTCGTCAGCGCGCTGCCGAAGACCCGGAGCGCGAAGATCGTCCGCCGGGCCGTTCGAGCGACGGCGCTTGGAGAGGATCCCGGCGACCTCTCGACCCTGGAGAACCCAGACACCCTGAAGGAGATCGCGAATGTCGTCTAGAGCTCTTGTCACCGGCGCAGGCCGCGGGATCGGCGCCGGAATCGCCCGCGAGCTGGCCGCGCACGGCTGGCACGTGACGGTGACCGGCCGCACGGGCGACCAGGTGGAGGAGGTCGCGCGGGAGATCGACGGCGAGGCGGTCGTCGGCGACGTTTCGAAGCGCGAGGACGTCGAGCGAATGATCGCGGCGGCGGAGCCGATCGGCCTACTCGTCGCGAATGCGGGCATCGCCATGTGGGAGGAATCGTGGCAGACCGAGCTCGAGGCGTGGTGGCACGTCTTCGAGGTCAACGTGCTCGGCGCCTATCTCACCTGTCGGCTCGCCCTGCCGGGGATGATCGAACGCGGCGGCGGCCGGATCGTGATCACCGGTAGCGGCGCCGCCCATCTTCCCGGCTCGACCTCGGGCGCCTACGCGGCGAGCAAGGCTGCGGTCGGCCGCTTCGGCGAGGTGCTCGCGAGGCAGGTGGCGCCGGAGGGGATCAAGGTCTTCGTGATCAGTCCCGGTCTGGTCAACACGCAGATGACCGGCGACCGCTTCCCCGAAGACGCTCCCTGGACGCCGCCGGAGCTGGCGCCGCGGCTCGTGCGCGAGCTTGCCTCGGGTCGCTTCGATGCGCTCTCGGGCCGGTACCTCCACGCGGAGCACGATCCACCGGACGCGCTCGAGGAGCGGATCCCGCGGATCCTCGCCGACGATCTGAACGCGATCCGGCTGCGACGCGAGTAGACCTAGTAACAGTCTGTTACTTGGTCTGGGTTCGCGGCACGATCCAGGTCTGGCGGGCGAGCGCGAGCAGCTCGCCCTCAGCCGACCGGAGCGCCGTCCCGGCGTAGAGCCGCCGCCCCTCCTCGCCGATCGGCCAGCCAACGACGATGCAGCGCTCCTCTTCCTCCGGCAGCCGCTCGATGCGCGCGGCCATCCGCCCGAGGAGCGTCTCGCCGCGGCCCTGCGCGCTCAGTGCATAGGCCCCCGAGCAGTCGATCGCGGCCCAGACCACCGGAATCGAGACCTCGCGGGCGATCCAGGGTGCCGCGACGGCATCCACCGGTGCGACTCGACCCGGAAAGATGTGCAGCCCGTCGCCCTCGGTCCGGAGCCTTCCGCAGCTGAAGCAGCCGCGGAAGGCATCCGCCTCGAATGGAAGGCAGTGGCGGCTCGCCTCGATCGACTCCTCCCACGAGACGCTCGCCGGCACCTCGAGCTCGACATCGGCGGGGATCGCTTCGGCGACGATCGCTTCGCCGTCGAGGAGGACCATCCCGTCGCCACGAGCCTCGATCGCGAGCCGCCGCTCGAGCGGCGGCGGCAGCCGCAACGTGACCTCGGCCGGCCCGTCCAGCCGCGAGGCCAACAGCCCGGCCGCGTAGCCGCCGTTCGCGGAGCCTTCCGGTCCGCGGAATCGGCGCTCGATGAGGATGTTTTCGCCTGAGAGTCGCAAACCGGTAGGATCGAGTCGTGCGGCTCGCGCTCGCCCAGATCAACGTCGTCGTCGGCGACCTGGACGGCAACCGCGAGCGCATTCTCTCGTCTCTCGCCGACGCGCGCAGAGAGGGCGCCGAGCTCGTGCTCTTCCCCGAGCTGGCCGTGACCGGCTATCCACCGGAGGATCTCCTGCTGCGACCCGCCTTCGTGCGCGCAGCCGAGCGATCGCTGCGCCAGATCGCCGCGGCCTGCACGGAGGTGACGGCGCTCGTCGGGACGCCCTGGTTCGACCGGGATCTCTTCAATGCCTGCGCTGTCTGCGCAGACGGCGAGGTCCGGTCGGTCTACAGAAAGCGCTATCTGCCGAACTACGGCGTCTTCGACGAGGATCGCTACTTCGCACCCGGCCGCGAGCTCGTCCTGTTGCGGCTCGGGCAGACGCTCGTCGGGCCGACCGTCTGCGAGGACATCTGGCAGCCCGGCCCGCCCGCAACCGATCTGGCGCTTGCCGGCGCCGAGTTGCTCGTGAACATCTCCGCCTCGCCCTTTCACGTGGGCAAGGCGGAGGACCGCGAGAAGATGCTCGTCACCCGCGCGCGGGACAACTCGGCCTTCCTCGCGTTCTGCAACCTCGTCGGCGGCCAGGACGAGCTCGTCTTCGACGGGCACTCGGTGGTGCTCGACGACGAGGGGGAGGTGGTGGCGCGCGCTCCTGGCTTCGAGGAAGCTCTGCTCGTCGTGGACGTCGATCCGACCGAGGCGATCGCGCGACGACTCCGCGACGTGCGCCGGCGCTCACTCGCCCGCGAGCGGGAGGACGAGCAGGAGCCCGAGCTGGTCGAGCTCGGAGAAAGTGTTGTTCCAACACAAAGTCTCGTTCGAGCGGGCTCGGTCGTGCCGTTCGCGGATCCGCTCGAGCAGATGCGGCGGGCGCTCGTCCTCGCGCTGACCGACTACGTGGGCAAGAACGGCTTCCGCGAGGTCGTGCTCGGTCTCTCCGGCGGGATCGACTCTGCCGTCGTCGCGGCGCTCGCGGTCGACGCGCTCGGGCCGGAGCGCGTCCACTGCGTCTCGATGTCGTCTCGCTACTCGTCCGAGGGGACGCGCACCGACGCGGAGCGGTTAGCGGAGAATCTCGGCTGCGACTTCCGCGAGCTGCCGATCGAGTCGGCGGTCGTCGCGCTCGACGAGGTCGCTGGCGGGCTCGAGGGACTGGCGGCCGAGAATCTCCAGGCGCGCGTGCGCGGAATGCTGCTGATGGCGCTCTCGAACACGCACGGCTGGCTCGTGCTCGCGACGGGCAACAAGTCCGAGCTCTCGGTCGGCTACTCGACGCTCTACGGCGACCTGGCCGGCGGCTTCGCGCTGATCAAGGACGTCTTCAAGACCGACGTCTTCCGGCTCGCTCGGCA
>JACCRW010000214.1 GCA_013813345.1 Actinomycetota bacterium | reverse complement strand
GTCGTGTACGGCTCGATCTCGGCGCCGATCAGGATCTCGCCGCGGTCGGTCTGCGAGACGTAGACGTGCATCTGCGACGAGACGATGATCACGTCGAGAAACGGCTTCAGCGGCTCGGTCACGAACGCCTGGAGGATGTGCGTCGTGATCGGCAGCGGCACGCCCGCGAGGTCGGCGACGAGCGTCGACCAGCCGGCCGTCGCGCTGATGACGGTGTCGCATGCGATGGCGCCGCGGTTCGTCTGGACGCCGGTAACGCGGCCGTTTTGCCGCTCGATTCCGGTCACCTCCGTATAGGGGTGGATCTCGACGCCGCGCCGGTCGGCGCCGCGGGCGAGGCCCCAGACGACGGCGTCGTGGCGGATGATCCCGCCGGGTGGGTGATACAGCGCGCCCAGCACCGGCCACGTCACGTCGGTCGAGAGGTCGAGCTCCGGGCAGAGCTTCGCGATCTCGTCCAGCCCGACGAGGCGGCTGTCGATTCCGAGGATCTGATTGACCTCGGCCCGTTCGGTCGCCGTGATCAGCGCGCGGTCGGAGTGCGCGAGCGTGAGGTGGCCGAGCTGCGAGAAGAGGAGGTTGAAGTCGAGCTCGCGCGAGAGGCCCTCGTAGAGCTCGACGCTTGCCTGGTAGAAGGCCGCGCCCTCGGGCGTCCGGTAGTTCGAGCGGATGATCGTCGTGTTGCGGCCGGCTGCGCCCGAGCCGATGTAGCCCTTCTCCAGTACGGCGATGTCCGTGATCCCGTGGTTCTTCGCGAGGTAGTACGCGGTCGCGAGGCCGTGCGACCCGCCGCCGACGATCACGACGTCGTAGCGCTTCTTCAGCTCGCCGCGGGGTCGCCACATCCGGCGCGTCCGGAAGATGTCCTTCACCGCAGGCCCTCCAGCGCGTCGAGGACGACCGCGGCGACGTGATCGGCGTACTCCTGCGCAAAGAAGAGGCGGAACTCATCGCCGTCTCGGAGGACGGTGCACTGGACACCGGCGACTGCGCCGACCGCGGGCAGCGCCTCGAGATCGAGGTCGGTGAGTCGGCGCGTGAGCTGCTCCCCGTTGAGTGCAAGGCCGGCGAGCGCGGCGGAGACATCGACGGCGCCGAGCTGGGCGGCGAGTGCCGGCGCGGCCTCGGATTCACAGAGTACGAGGGTTCGATTCGGCGCGATTTCAACGGCCTCAAACCGAGGGACAGTCCCTCGGACATGTCCGTTCTCGACATCGCCCTTCGGGACGTGTCCTAGGGACTGTCCCTCCAGCTCGGCGGCGCTGAGATCGCGGCGAACTTCGAGCTTCCCGAGCGGCGAGAGGTCGCGAAGGTTGGTTCCCGCCAGCGCGCGCTCGAGTGGGGAGCGATAGCCGGCTTCCGCGAGCGCCGGGCTGAGGAAGGCGAGCGTGCTCACGCTCGGAGTCTCGTCCCTTCCGGATCGAAAAACGGCTGCAGCCGAACGACGGCCGATCGCAGGCTCCCATCCAGCCGAATCTCGAGCCGAGACCCCTCCTCGGCCAGCGCCGGCGGAACCCAGGCGAGACCGATCGAGCGCTGCAGCTCCTCGCTCCAGCGGGCGCTCGTCACCCGGCCCGCCGGCCGGCCGCCGACGACGACCTGCGACCCCTCCGCCGGCACCGCTGCACCCTCCAGCTCGAAGCCGACGAGCCGCTCGCGCGGCCCCCGCTCCTGGAAGTGCTCGAGCGCCCACTTGCCGACGAAGTCGTCCTTGTCGAGCTTGACGATCCACGGCATCCCGGCGTCGAGCGCGTTCGACTCCGAGTCGGTGTCTTGGCCAACAATGATGTGCTGTTTCTCGAGCCTGAGGATCCGTTGCGCCTCGAGGCCGAACGGCCGCACGCCGAGATCGGCGCCGTGCTCGAGCAGCGTGTCCCAGAGGTGCGCGGCGAGCGGGCTCGGGCAGTGGATCTCGTAGCCGAGCTCGCCCACGAAGCCAATCCGCAGGAGGAGGCACGGGATGCCTGCGACCGGCGCCTCCTTCAGGTCGAGGTACTTGAAGCCCTCCGGCGAGATATCGAGCTCGGTGAGCCGGCCGAGCAGCTCGCGAGCGTTCGGGCCGGCAACGTTGATCGCCGCGAGCGCGCCCGTCACGTCGACGATCTCGAC
>JACCRW010000197.1 GCA_013813345.1 Actinomycetota bacterium | reverse complement strand
CGACGAAACCGTAGAGCTGGAGCGCGTCCTCGCGAACGTGGAGATACGTCTCGACGACGACCTCCGCTGCGCCGTCGGCCTTGCGGAGTGCCGCGGCCGACGCCGCGACGAGGTAACCGACCCCGTTGACGTCCAGGACGAGGCCGTCCGCGTTTCGTCCGGCCGGTGCCCCGCGCAACCGCGAGATCATTCCGCCACCCCATTCATCCGGCGACTCTGAGCAGCGGCGGCGCGAGCGCGTGGCAGATCGCGACGGCTAGCGCGTCGGCGGCGTGATGCGGGGTGGGAAGCGCGTCCAGCGCGAGGATCGCGCGAACCATCCGCTGCACCTGCGCCTTCTCGGCGCGGCCGTAGCCGCACACCGCCTGCTTGACGCGGGCCGGCGCGTACTCAACGCACTCGACTCCGGCGCACGCGGCGGCGACCAGCACGGCGCCGCGCGCCTGGCCGACGGAGAGCGCGATGCGGGCGTCGGCACCGACGAACGACTCTTCCAGCGCGACGCCGTCCGGCTCGTGCGCCGCAATGAGCGCCTGTACTCCCTCGAAGATCGTCTTGAGCCGAAGCTCCGGGCGCTCCGCCGCGGGGGTCTGCCACCAGCCGTGGTCGACTCGCCTGATCCGGCCGCCGCTTCCGTGGACGATCCCGTACCCGCACGCAGCTATCCCTGGGTCGATGCCGAGAACCTTCACGAGGAAAGGTTAGGCACCCGGTCGGACGTTCCTCTACCCGGCGACGGCCTCCAGAACCTGCTCGGGAATGTCGAAGTTGGCCGACACCTCCTGGACATCGTCGTTGTCCTCGAGCGCCTCGATCAGCCGAATCAGCTTCCTCGCGGAGACCTCCTCGGCCACCTCGACGGTCGTCTTCGGGATCATCGTCAGCTCGGCCGACTGGATCTCGATCCCGGCTGCCTGCACCGCCTCGCGCACCGTGGCGAGGCTCTCGGGGGCCGACGAGACGACGAAGGTGGAGCCGTCGCGCTCGACATCGTCCGCGCCCCCCTCGGCAGCGGCGAGCACGAGCTCGTCCTCATCGACGGTCTCCGCGTCCACGAGCACCACCCCTCGCCTCTCGAACAGCCAGGCGACTGCGCCCGAGGTTCCCAGGTTGCCGCCGTTCTTCGCAAAGGTATGGCGCACGTCCGACGCCGTGCGGTTGCGGTTGTCGGTCAGCGCCTCGACGAGCACGGCGACGCCGTCGGGGCCGTAGCCCTCGTAAATCACCGTTTCGTAGGAGGCGCCGTCGGCGTCGGTGCCCGCGCCTCGGGCGATCGCCCGCTCGATGTTGTCCTTCGGCATCGAGTAGGACCGCGCCTTCTCGATCGCGTTTTGGAGCGAGAGGTTGGCGCCTGGATCAGGCCCACCTTCCTTCGCCGCGACGATGATCGCCTTCGAGAGCTTCGTGAAGAGCTGGCCGCGTTTCGCATCTGCCGCGCCCTTCTTGTGCTTGATCGTCGACCACTTGCTATGCCCCGACATGCGACTCCTCTCTGACCAGCTCCAGAAACCTCTCGTGCACACGCGTGTCGCCGATCAGCTCCGGATGGAACGAGGCGACGAGGATCCGGCCGTCACGGAGCAGGACCGGCTCGCCCGCGTGCTCGGCGAGGACTTCGACGTCCGGGCCGTGGTCTGCCACCCGCGGCGCCCGGATGAAGACGCCGCGCAGCGGCTCGCCGTCGCCGGCAAGCTCCAGGTCGGCCTCGAAGCTCGCGAGCTGGCGGCCGTAGGCGTTCCGGTCGACCTCGAGGTCGACGAGGCCGAGATGAGCCCGGTCGAGCAGGATCATCCCGGCACACGTGCCGAAGATCGGCTGCTCGAAGCGGCGGATCGGCTCCTCGAGCCCGTAGAGGCGCATCAAGCGCGCGATCGCCGTCGACTCGCCGCCTGGGATCACGAGCCCGTCGAGCCCGTCGATCTGCTCGGGCAGGCGCACCTCGACGACGTCCGCTCCGAGCCGGCGCAGCATCGCCGCGTGCTCGCGGAAGTTCCCCTGGAGGGCGAGGACGCCAATCGTCATGTGGACAAGTGTAGAAGCGCTCGCGAGGTGCGCTTGTGCGCAATGAACACAAGTCTCAGCCGAGCCGCTCCTCCAGCCACGCCGCGAGCTCGCCCTCGGCAACGTCGAGAAAGCGAGGCTCGATCTCGGCTCCCGCCTGTACGAGCAGCTCTGCGACCGCGACGTAGTCGCGGCCTGGAAGCAAGTGGTACTGCGAGCCGAGTGCGGCGCAGCCTAGCGGCGTCGAGTACGTCGCGAACGATGTGGCCGCCGCGTCCGAGCCGGCCGCCAGCAGCCTTGCGACGATGTCTGGATTTCCGACCCACGCGGCGTGGTGGAGCAGCGTCCCCTCCGGGCTGCCGCCGACGACGCCGCGGAAATCGACCCCCACCAGTTCCACGACGAGGTCGACGCGACCAGCGAGCGCGGTGAGGATCAGCACCTCCTGGGCGTCCGGATCGAGCTCGGGCGGCAGCCACCGCTCCGGCTGCTCCCCACGGGTGACGGCCGCGATCGCGAGATCGGCCGGCGCCACCTCGGTCGAGGCGCCGAGCCCTGCCAGCGTCTCGGCCACGTCCAAGCGGCCCCTGAGCATCGCGTGCTGATAGGCGGTGCGAAGCGGCACGTCGCCGCGCCACGTCTCTCCGCCGAGCGCGTCGAGGTCGGCGCCGTGCTCCGCGAGCAGGCGCACGAGTTCGGATCCACGCCCGCGGCGCACCGCATGCGCGAGGAGCGCGCCCTCGTTCGGGTCTGCACCCGCGTCGAGGAGCAGTCGTACGTGCTTCAGCCGCTCGTAGTCGAGGGCGTGGGCCAGCGCGTTCGTCCCGTTCGGCTCGGCGCCATGTTCCAGCAGGAGGCGCAGGCACTCGGTCGACTCGGCCTCGCAGGCGTGGTAGAGCGCGTCGCCGCGCCGCGGCTCACCGTTCGGATCGGCTCCCGACCGGAGCAGCAGCGCGGTCAGCTCCGGATCGTGAAGCACACCCGCCGCGCCGTAGAGCACGGACATCGGCCCGTACTCGTTCGCGTAGTACGCGTTCGGGTCGGCGCCGCGCTCGAGCAGCTCCCGTGCGAGCGGCACGCTTGCGAATGCGGAATGGCAGACGTAGTGGAGCGGCGACCAGCCGCGCGGCCCGCCCGGCTCGTTCGGATCGCCGTTCCACCCACGACCGAGGACGAGCCACGCCCAAGGATCCCGCTCGAGCTCCGGCCGCGCGGCGAGCAGAGCCTCGGCACGTCCGCGCCGTCCCTCGGTCGCCGCGACCACGAAGCTCTCGAGATTCGCCTCGAGGGCGTGCACGAGCGCCGGCCAGCTCGAGTAGCCGTGCTCCCGCGCGAGCACGAGTTGCCCGTTTGCGAGAATCGGCTTCAGCTCACCGAGGCGCGCGAGCGCGGTCCCGTCGCCGGCGCGCGCGGCGCGGACGAGCTCCTTTGCCTGCTTGCGAAGCTGCTCGAGATTCACTGCGACCTCCTCCCGTCGTGCCCGGTGTCCGCGTACTCGGGCGGGAAAGAGATCGAACAAGCGCTGCGACGAAGCTACGAGGTGGGCTCTGCCCTGCCCGCGGACCGGCTGCGTCCTCGAACGCGCTGCGAGCCTACGGGAAAGAGATCGAACAAGCGCTGCGACAAAGCTACGAGGTGGGCTCTGCCCTGCCCGCGAACCGGCTGCGTCCTCAAACGCGCTGCGAGCCTACCAGCGCTTGTGTTCATTGCGCACAAGCGTCTTCAGGCCCGCGAGCGCCCGCGCGTGGTTCGCCCCGAAGGTGGTGGCGCGACGCAGCTTGGTGGCTGTGAAGGCGCGTGACGCTGACCACGGTCGCTTCCTCCCGCGCGCCGACGAGTGCGCGCCGTCGAAGGACGAGACGGATCCCTTGGTAGCCCGGCGTTTGGCTAGGACGGCGCGGTGTGCCGCCCTACGGCGGCTCGTGCGGATCAAACACGAGACCCGTTCGCCAGCCGATCCGCTCGAGATCGGCGAGCAGCGGTCGAAATGGGGCGCGGCCGGCGGCGAACCCCGAGGCGGCCTTCTTCAATGCAGCGATCGTCTCGTTCCGGACTCTGCGCCGAAAGCGCTCGAGCCTGACCAGTTGACGGACGAGACCGTAGCCGGGACGCCTGAGCCCGAGCCGGTTCGCGCCGGCGCCGACCGCTCGCCACGTCTCCGCCATCGAGACGCCGTCGCGGTCGAGCCGGCGGACGAGACCGACGAGCCGAGGATCGTTTCCGGGTACGGCAAAGCGCACGAGCCAAGCGTGCCCGAGAAGTTGCTACCGAAGAGTCACGAGAAATGAGCGAAAGAGCAGCTTGTGTGCAATGAACACAAGCATTCTCTTGGTGCGCTTTTCGGCCGCGCGCCTCCGCTGCGATCTACCAGCCGCGGGTCTCGAGCAACTCGCTGGGCTCGAGCGTCGAGGTCGAGATCCCGACCATTGGCTCGCCGAGACCGGCTGAGACGCGCGCGAGGATCTCGGCGTCGGCGTAGTGCGTCGTCGCCTCGACGATCGCCTTCGCACGCAGCGCGGGATCGCCCGACTTGAAGATTCCGGAGCCGACGAACACCCCGTCCGCGCCGAGCTGCATGCAGAGGGAGGCGTCCGCGGGAGTCGCGATCCCGCCGGCGGTGAAGGTGACGACCGGGAGGCGGCCGTTCTCCGCCACCCAACGAACGAGCTCGTAAGGCGCGCGCAGCTCCTTCGCCTCGGCGTAGAGCTCCTCCGTGCGCAGCGAGCCGAGCCGGCGGATCCCGCCGTAGACCGCGCGCATGTGCGTGACCGCGTTGACGACGTCGCCCGTCCCCGCCTCGCCCTTCGTCCGGATCATCGCCGCGCCCTCGGCGATCCGGCGCAGCGCCTCGCCAAGGTTCGTCGCGCCGCAGACGAACGGAACCGCGAACGCCCACTTGTCGACGTGATGCGCGATATCGGCAGGCGTCAGCACCTCGGACTCGTCGATGTAGTCGACCTCGAGCGCCTGCAGGATCTGCGCCTCGGCGAAGTGGCCGATCCGGCACTTTGCCATCACGGGAATCGAGACGGCCTCCTGGATCTGCTCGATCATCGCCGGATCGGACATCCGCGAGACGCCTCCGTCGCGGCGGATGTCGGCCGGGACGCGCTCGAGCGCCATCACCGCGACGGCACCCGCGTCCTCGGCGATCTTCGCCTGCTCCGCGTTGACGACGTCCATGATCACGCCGCCCTTCAGCATCTCGGCGAGACCACTCTTAACCCGCATCGTGCCGGTTTCGCTCACGGGAATGAGTGTAGCGCCCTGGTATCCGACCGCCGGATATGACATGGATACACGACCGGGCGCTACTCCTCTCCCCCTCCAGACGTTTCTTCCGCCCGTCGGAGGAGCCGTCTGGCCCAGAAAAGGAGCGTTCGGGAGAGAGGCCCGCCCCCGCGCGGGCCTCTCGCTTTCCCGAATCTTGCTCTAGAGGATGCCGCGCGCCTCGAAGGCCAACCGCACCTCGGCCGCGATGCCAGCGTCGTAGAGCTTCTGCGCGGTCTGCACGATGATCTCGGCCGCGTACGGCATCGTCGTCACGACGCCCATCGAAAAGTGCGCCTCGAGGATCGTCGTGTCCGCCTGGACGCGACCGATCGCGTTCCGGATGTCCCAGAGCGACGCCGACCAGATCAGGCCGTTCCGGTGCACACTCGTCGTTGAGAGGCTCTCCGGATAGTGCGCGGACGTGTCGATCCGCCGCAGGCAGTGGGGAACCGTCGACGTGTACGAGACCGCGTCCCAATCGGCGACGCACGGCGCATCCGGCGTCGGCGCAATGTGGTTCGAGATCGTCACGGCGAGGTAGTCGCCGAAGCCCTCGCCGATCCCGCCCGCCTCGACACCCTGGAGGTCGACGCCCTGCGCGTCGTGAACCGCGTGGCCGTATTCGTGCAGGATTACCTCGGCGTCCTCGGCATCGTCGACGCCTCCCTTGCCGAGCCGAATGATGTCGTGCTTGTCCCACGAGTACGAGTTGTCGGCGCCCCACTGGTTGATCCGCAGATCTTGGGACTCCTCGTTGACCGGTCGATAGGTCCTGCCGGTTCCGAACCCGAGCGTCTGGAAGTACTTCTGTGCCTCCGTGATCCAGTAGTACGCCATCACCTGTTCGAAGCGGTCGTCGCTGCGCGTGTAGACGAAGACGTTGTCGGGCGAGTACGCGTTGTTTCCGGTCTCGTTGCGGATGTTCGCGTAGTCGCCGGTCAGCGTGCCGCTGCCGTCAAGGTTCGTGAGCGTGACGCGTCGGTACGCGGGCTGGAGCGCGGCGTAGTCGGCGTCCTTCTGGTCGGTCAGCGTCTGATCCTGCAGAGACGCGACCGGATTCGGAAAGAACACCTGGCCCGTGCCCGTCGAGGCGCCGTTCCCCGGCTTGGCGGCGCCGGCGGCCGTCGCGAAGACGACCAGGGCCAACGCGGCCAGGCCGAGCATGATCGTGCGTGTGCGAGTCAAGTCCTACCTCCCCCTCGGATGCAAAGAGAACGGGCGAACTGTACTCGCCTTTTTCGCAAGCCCTATTCGGGAGCTGAAACCGGATGTCCGAGCTGCTTCGCCCACCAATCCGACTCGCGCCGCTCCATCTGGCTCTGGAGCTGGCCGACGTACTGGGCGAGATCGGTCTCCTTCTTGCCGAGGCGCTGCTCGAGCTCGTTGATCGTCGTCTCCCGCTGCTCGAGCTTGACGTCGCGGAGCTCGAAGTCCGCCTCGAGCCGGGCCCAGCGGCCCTCGATCTCGCCCTCGCGCTCGTCGAGCTCGCGCATCCGGTCGGAGATCGACTCCTCGGTCGAGCCGAGCCGCTGCTCGCGCCGCTCGACACGCGCCCGGTGCGATTCGAGCAGCGTCTCGCTGGAGCTGACCTCGGCCTCGCGGGCCGCGAGCTCGAGCCGAAAATCGTCGAGGCGCCGGGCCTCGTCCTCCAGGTGCGCCGCGCTCTGCTGATCGGCCTCGTCGCGGCGGAGCTGCGAGGCGCGCCGATTCAGCTCGGCCTCCCTGGCGGCGAGCTCGCTCTCCTTGGCGGCGAGCTCGGTCGAGCGGGCGACCACCTCGCCGTCCGTCTCGACGACGCTCGAGCGTGCCTCGTCGAGCCGTTCGAGATCGGCGGCGAGCCGGTCGGACTTCGCGCGGAGCTCCGCTTCACGTGCCTGGAACGACTCCTCACGCGCGCTGACCGTGGCGCGAGCCTTGACGAGCTCCCGCTCGCGCTCGGCAACCGTGCGATCGCGCTCGCCGAGCTCCTGCTCCTGCTCGCGCAGGCTCGTCTCGCGCGTCGCGAGGACGAGCTCCCGGGAGTCGATCCGGGCCGCGAGCTCGGCCTCCCGGCCTTCGAAGTCGGTGTGGAGTCGCTCGAGCCCTCGCTCGCGCTGGGCGATCGAGGCCTCCTGCTTCGCGAGCTCGGCGCC
>JACCRW010000187.1 GCA_013813345.1 Actinomycetota bacterium | reverse complement strand
CTCCTGCTCGGCTCGACCGATCTCCGGCTCGCCTTCGACTTCCGCCACGAGAGCTGGGACGGCGTCGACGTGGCGCCGGCGGTGCGCGTGGACGACTGGGACGCCGAAGGCTCGTTTCGCTATGTGCGCTTCCGCGAGCCTCCCTACTCCGACGACGATCTCGTCGAGCTCGCGAGCCGCGTGCAGCCGCTGCTCGATCATGGCGTCGAAGTCTTCGCCTACTTCCGGCACGAGGACGAGCCGAGCGCCCCCGCCTACGCGCAGCGATTGCGCGAGCTCGCGCTCGGCGAACCGGGCCTTCTGTCGCTACACTCGAGGCGATAACCAGAGCGCGTACATGGGTGCCGAGCACCTTCTACCCGTTCGTGGCACATGGGTAAGGAGGTGTTTTTCTATGGCAACAGGAACCGTTAAGTGGTTCGACGACGCGAAGGGCTACGGCTTCATCTCGCCGGAGGACGGCGGCAAGGATCTCTTCGTGCATCACAGCGGCATCGGCGGCGAGGGCTTCAAGTCCCTCTCCGAGGGTGCGAAGGTCGAGTTCGAGGCTCGCGAGGGTGCGAAGGGCCCGGAGGCGTTCAACGTCAGTCCGGTCGCGTAGGACCCGGCGCAGGATGGGCATCCGCGAGCGCGGGTGCCCATCGCGCCACAGCAGTTGACGAGGGAGGGGAGCATGGCTGAGAAGGAAGAGAAGATCGAGCTCGAAGGCGAGGTCGTCGAGGCCTTCCGCAGCGGCATGTTCCGGATCGCCCTCGACAACGGCCACGAGACGCTCGGCTACACCGCTGGGAAGATGAGGCGCTACCGGATCAAGGTCTTCCCCGGCGACCGGATCAAGGTCGAGCTCTCTCCGTACGACCTCACGCGCGGCCGGATCGTCTACCGCCACCGCTAGCGCGACGAGCCTCCCCGCCGCCGAGGGAAGCGAGGCGTCCGTCCGAGGGACAGTCCCTCGGACACGTCCCAAAAAGACAGGTCGGCGAACGGGTCGACGCAGTCTCAGGCTCGTTTCAGTGACGGGCGAGTGCGCCGATGTGGCGCGTGTAGGCCCCGGTTTCTCGGATCTCGCCGATCTGGGCGATCACGAGCTCGAGCTCGTCGTCCGAGGTGAAGTAGTGAGGCCCGATCCGGATCCCTGCGCCGGGACGGAAGTCACAAAGGATCTGCCGTTCGGCGAGCTCCTTGTGGACGGCCGGAAAGTCCTCGACGTGGACGGTAACCGTACCGCCCCGCCGGCTGTGATCCCGTGGGCTGCGCACCTCGAAGCCGGCCGCGTCTGCGAGCTCGATCAGGCGATCCGTCTGGCGGAGCGAGTTCTCTCGGATCCGCTCGACCCCGATTTCCTCGATCAGGTCGTAGCCCGCAGTCGCGGCGTAGAGAGCGGGCACGTTCGGCGTCCCGGTCAGGAACCGCGCCGCGCCGGCCGCGAACCGCATCTCCTCCTCGAAGCCGAACGGCGATTCGTGCGCCTGCCAGCCCGTGTAGGTCGGCTCGAGCCGCGCAGCGAGATCGGGACGGACGTAGAGCCAACCGTTCCCGGGTCCGCCGCAGAGCCACTTCACGGAGCCGCCAACCGCGAAATCGACGTTGAGGGCGGTGACCTCCAATGGGACGATTCCGGCGGACTGGTAGGCGTCGAGGATCACGTGGGCTCCGACCTCGTGCGCCCGTCGGATTATCGCGCCGACGTCTTGGATCTCACCCGACTTGAAGAGAACGTGGCTGATCGGAACGAGCAACGTGCGCTCGTCGACCGCCTCGACGATCGCACCGTCGTCGTCGCAGACGACAACCTCGAGATCGGGTTGCGCCTCGTAGAGGTAGCGAACGGACGGGAAGTTCTCGCGCTCGTAGACGATCCGGTTGCGGACTCCCACCGGGCGGAAGCAGGAAAGGACGATCGCCTCGGCGATCGCCACGTTCTGATGCATCACCGTCGAGCCTCGAGCCGCACCGACGATCCGTCCGACCTGGTCGCCGACAGTCAGCGGTAAGTCCCACCAGCCCTCGCCCCAGGCGCGGATCCCGCGCTCGCGCCATGTGCGGGCATAATCGGCCACGCGCGCCTCGACCCTGGCGGGCATCGCCCCGAGCGAGTGGTTGATCAGGTACGTCGTGTGCTCGAGAATCGGGAACTCAGAGCGGTAGTCGAGCAGCTCGCGCACGCCGCCAGCGTAGTGGAGCGGCCACAGTCGAGCGTGGCCCGGCGCCGAGGGACAGTCCCTCGGACACGTCCCGTTGGGACAGGTTCAGTTCGAACAGCCGACCCACCCGAGGGACTGGAGCTTGTCTCGAACGAGCGTGTGAGGATGACGGTCATGCCGAGGTGGAGGACGGCGAGGTAGTTGTTGGCTTTGCGGTCGCGGTGGGTGCCGATTCGGGGGAGCGCTTTAAGCCAGGCGTTTGGGGGTTCGACCGGCCAGCGGTGGCGGGCTTGGGGGTCGGCGAGCTTGAGTCGGCGTTGCTTGCCGCGCCCAGACCTCGCGCACGGATGCTCCTGCGGGGATCGGCTGGCCGGGTTTGCGGGGTTGGCTGATCCGGGAGCGGATCTGGCGCTGGGCGAGCGCTGGGCGAGCGCCTGCTCGTGGGCGCGGGAGGCGTAACCGCGGTCGGCCCCCAGTTCCTGCGGCCGGATCCCCGCCTGGGCGAGCGCATCGAGGAGCGGCAGCAGGGTAGCGCTGCTCGTTCTCGTTCCCCGGCCCGGGGCGGGAGCCCGCCCGCCTCGACTAGGAGCTGGAACCGGCTGCCGGCCGTGCCGCGGAGCGTGCGCGCGACCTTCTCGCCCCCTTTTTCGCCTCGACCAGGGAGGCATCCACGAGCACCCGCGACCAGTCGAGCTTCTCCGCCTCGGCGAGCTGCCCCTGGAGCAGCCGGATCGCCTCTTCGAAGAGCCCCGCCGCGACCACTCCTCCAGCCGCCGCCGACACGTCTCGCCGCTCGGCAAACCGAGCTCCCGGAAGGGCACTTGCAACCACGGCGTATCCGTGTAGAGCACAGAGAGGATCCCCTCCAAACACTGGCGCGGGCCAGAGCGAGTCCGGCCCGGATAGCGGAAACGACGCGGCGGATCCGCCAACACCGGCGCCAACAGCTCCCACAGAGCATCCGAGACACGCCACTTCAACGGCACCAAACAACCCAGACGCCGCGAACCCGACGAGCAGATCGAGACTCCATAAACCACACCTTCGACCCACCACAACAGGTCCCTGCCCAATCTGAGACAAGCCCCTGTCCCTCGGACCTGTCCCTTTCCGACAGGTTCGGCGAGCAGATGGGCGTTCGTGCCCCGTTTCCCCGCTAACGCGCATGATGTCTGGATGTTGACTCACCACACGCTTGTAGACCACCTGTTCGACGAGGGGCAGTTGACCCGCGCGGTGCTCTCGAAGCCGCGAGGCTCAGATCTCCCCGCCCGAATCGTCGTCGAGCCGATCGAGCTTCGCGGAAGGACCTCGTATCGTTTCACGACCCAGCTCGCCGATAGAGCGACACACGAGAATCTTCAGCTGGCGGCAGCGCGCGAGCGCCTCGAGTCTCTGCTCGCTGACTACGGCCAAGCGCTCTTCCACAGTCCCGAGGCGGATTGGCAGGTGCTTGGGGAGAGGGTGCTCCGCCGGCCGCCGACGCGTCCAGTCGCAACCCGCCGGCACGACCGGCGCAAGCGGTACCTGATCGAGGAGGGCATTCCGGTGCCGTTCCTCGTCGAGCTCGGCGTGATGACGGCTGCCGGGCAGGTCCGCAAGAGCCGCTACGGCAAGTTTCGCCAGGTGAATCGCTTCCTTGAGCTCGTAGAGGATGTCGTGCCGTCGCTCCCCACTGGAGGCACGCTACGCGTCGTCGACTTCGGCTGCGGCAAGTCGTATCTGACCTTCGGGCTCCACCACCTGCTCACGAACATCCATGGTCGCGAAGTCGAGATCGTCGGGCTCGATCTGAAGCGCGACGTGATCGAGGCCTGCTCCGCCCTTGCGGAGCGCTCCGGGTTGGCCGGGCTGCGCTTCGAGATCGGTGAGATCGGCGATTTCGACGCGAGGGCGGAAGTCGACCTCGTGGTCAGCCTGCATGCGTGCGATACGGCGACCGACGATGCGCTCGCGCAAGCCGTGCGCTGGCGCGCCAGCGTGATCCTCGCCGTCCCCTGCTGCCACAAAGAAGCCTACGGGCAGATCCGCAGCGACCAGCTCGCGCCGCTGCTCCGCCACGGTCTCGCGAGGGAACGGTTCGCTGCGCTTGCGACGGACGCGTTACGCGCCCAGCTCCTGGAGCTCGCCGGCTATCGAACTCAGCTTGTCGAGTTCGTCGAGCTCGAGCACACCGCGAAGAACGTTCTCATCCGAGCAGTGCGGGCGCGAGCGGCGGGGGCGGAAGTCCAACGCGCCTACGACGACCTGCGCGACTCGCTCGGGCTATCTCCGACGCTCGAACGCTTGCTTCGAAGCTAGACGCCGCTTGGCCCGCGAATCCAACCCGCTGCCGCTGGCGTACTCGCGATGACCGTTGCGATCTCGGGTGGAGCCGGGTTCCTCGGCTTGCATCTCGCTCGACGCCTGCTGCTGAGCGGTGAGAACGTGCGGACGCTCGACGTCGCCCGTCTCGACGACGATTTCCTCGAGTCTTCCGTCGAGGCACTGAATGGCGACGTCCGCGATCCCGCGGCGGTACGGCGGCTCGTCGCCGGGGCCGAGGTCGTCGTGCATGCGGCCGCCGCACTGCCGATTCAGGCCTCCCGCCGGTCGATCCTCTCGGTCAACGTCGACGGCACCGCGAACGTGCTGGCCGCCGCACTCGAGGCCGGCGTCCGGCGCGTTGTCTTCATCTCCTCCACGGCGGTCTACGGCGTTCCGATGCGGCATCCGATCAACGAGGACGACCCCCTGGTCGGGGTCGGCTGGTACGGCGAGTCGAAGATCCGCGCGGAGGGCGTATGCCGCGCGTTTTCCGCGCGGGGTCTGGAGACGGTGATCGTTCGCCCGAAGACGTTCATCGGAGCCGAGCGGCTGGGAGTGTTCGAGATCCTCTTTGACTGGGTGCGCGAGGGCAGGCGGATCTACACACTCGGGCATGGCACGAACCGCTACCAGCTGCTCGCGGTCGGGGATCTCGTCGACGCGATCGTAAGGTCGTTCTCGGCCCCGGCTGTCTCGGGTGAGTCCTTGAACGTGGGGGCGACGGAGTTCGGAACCGTGCGGGACGATCTGCAGGCGATGATCGATCACGCAGGATCCGGGTCGCGCTTGACGCCGGTGCCGGTGCGACCGGCCGAGCTCGCCTTGCGAGCCTTGGAGATCCTCCGGGTCTCGCCACTCGCCGAGTGGCACTACAGAACTGCGCACAGGGACTCCTTCGTCTCGACCGAGAAGGCCGAGCGGTTGCTCGGCTGGAAGCCTCGGCTGTCGAACTCGCGGACGCTCGTCGAGACGTACGACTGGTATCTCGCAAACCGCGACCGCGTCGGGGTCGCGGGCACGACTCACCGGGTGCCCTGGAACCAGCAGGCTCTGGGGTTGCTGAAGCGGCTGAGCTGATCGCCGGCCGCGCCCGACCCAGCGCCAGCCGCGCAGGCCGGCGCGACGAGGGTTGTCCAGGACATAGGCGAGGGTGCTCTCGAAATGATCGTCGCGATCGAGGATCCAAGCCTCGAAGCGACCCTGGAAAAGGTGCCCAACCCGGTCGTGGCGGCGGTTGAAGCGCATCGCGTGGAGGCCGTTGAGCCGATGCATCCCGGCGGAGAGCTGCGGTTGCGTCGTCCGGACGACGAGATGGAAGTGGTTCGGCATCAACGTCCAGACGAGCACGTTCCATCCGAAGCGCAGCCTGACCTCGCGGAACTGTCGCTCCCAGTCGTTGCAGTCGCGCGCATCCAGAACGATCGGCTGCCTCGCGACTCCGCGTGTGGTGACGTGGTAGATCGCGGGTGTCGGGAGGTCGGATCGGCGTCGTCGAGGCACGTCCGTCGACGGTAGCCGGAGGAGGCAACGCTGGGAACCGCTCGCGCCCGATTGTTGCGAAGTTGACACATTCCGCGCCGGCGAGGGACAGTCCCTGGGACACGTCCGTTAAGGCGACTCTGGTCCGAGGGACAGTCCCTCGGACATGTCTGTTCGGAACACGTCCGTTTGGGACAGGTGAGGGAGCTGGCGACTCCGAGCATCGAACCCGGAAAGCGAACCACTCTTCGGGCCTTCCGCTCCTGAGCTGGCTACCGCGGGGAGCCGGCGGTGCGCTCGAGCGGGACGAAGAGCCGGCAGTGCGGGCACTTGAATCCTCGGGCGCGGCGACCGGGCAACAGTGTCGCTGTGAAGGTCTTCTTGCAGTGCGGGCAGGAGACCTCGTGCTCGTTGCCCGCCTGGACGTCTGCCGCCATGTCCGTCACGGTACCGAATCGCGCTCGCGCGCCCTCGAGAGGACGGCGCCGACGACTGCGCCGTAGACCAGGTGATCGAGGATCTGCGGTCCGAGCGGAAGCGCACGCACCCGCGGGAACCAACGCCCGATGATGCCGAGGTCGAGCGCGGCAATCCCGAGTCCCGCCGCCGCTCCGCGAGCCGGGCTCCGAGCGCCCAGCCGATCGAGGACGAGCGCCCAACCGAGCGAGACGCCAAGATGCACCGGGACGGCGGCCAGGAGCAGAGGCAAGGTGCGCGTCGGTCGTGGCAGGAAGATCGCTCCCGCCGCCCTCGCCGCTCCAAGCGGATCGCGCCCGGTGGCGAGCGCATGCAACGTGGAGGGAGCGCCGCTGACGACGGCGGCCCAGCCTCCGGCGGCGATCGCGGCCCGGTTCATCTCCCGCAGGCCCGGCTCATTCCTGGAGAAGAGTACGGTGCGGGCGTGATCCCGCGCGAGCTGCCGCCGCCGCTCCAGGCCGCGATCGACGAGCTGGTTCGCGGGGCCGACCGCGGCCGACTCGAGACTGCCGCCGTCGGGCTCACGAAGGAATACCGGCAAGGCCGCGCCACCCGCGCAGCGCGAACGCGCGAGGACGTCCTCGCATACGCGGCGCAGCGCGCTCCCGCCACGTACGCCGCCGCAGTCGCTGTGCTGACGCGCGTCCGAGAGCAGCGACCTGGCTGGCGGCCGCGCTCGCTACTCGACGTCGGCGCGGGGCCGGGCACCGCGAGCTGGGCGGCCCGCGAGGTCTGGCCGGAGCTCGAGCGGATCGTGCTCGTCGAGGCCGAGCCCGCGATGCTCGAGCTCGGCCGGGAGCTGACTCCGACCGGCGCCGAGTGGATCGCCGGCGAGCTCGACGACGCGCATGCAAGCGGCTCGTTCGACCTCGTGCTCGCCGGCTACGTCCTGAACGAGCTTCCCGACCAAGACCTGGGGCGAACCGCCAACTCGCTCTGGACGCGCACGGGCGACACGCTCGTGGTACTCGAGCCCGGGACGCCCGCCGGATACGGCCGAGTCCTCGCAGTCCGTGCCGCGGTGCTCGAAGCGGGCGGCTTCACCTTGGCCCCATGTCCACACGATCGCGCCTGTCCGCTCGCGCCGTCGGATTGGTGTCACTTCCCGGTTCGCCTCCAGCGAAGCGAGTCGCACCGGGCCGTCAAGGCGGTCGGCCGCGGCTTCGAGGACGAGAAATACTCGTACGCGGTCCTGACGCGAGCAGCGCATCCGCGCGTGGCCGCCCGGATCGTCCGGGCGCCGCAGATCCGGACGGGCCACGTCCTCCTCGACCTCTGCGAGCCCGAGGGCGTGAGCCGGATCACCGTCTCGAAGCGCGCCCGCAGCGCCTACCGACGCGCTCGCAAGGCGGCCTGGGGCGATTCCTTCGAGGTGCGCGAGCAGTAGATTCCAGGCATGGCTCGGCCCCGCCACCGCGAGAACGGCGAGGAGCGCGTCACGCCGCTCGAGCTCTTCTTCGACCTGATCTTCGTCTTCGCGCTCACGCAGGTGACCGGCCTCGTCTCGGCGCAACCAACCTGGGAGGGCCTCGCCCAGGGCACGCTCGTGCTCGCGATCCTCTGGTGGGCCTGGGCCGCGTATGCCTGGCTGACGAACACGATCAACCCGGAGGAAGGGTTCGTCAGGCTCGCGATGTTCGGCGCGATGGGCGCGATGTTCATCGCGTCGCTCGCCGTTCCCGGCGCCTTCGACGACGACGCGGTCCTCTTCGCCTGCGCGTACTCGCTCGTTCGGATCGCTCACCTCTCGCTGTACGCGGTCGCGGGCTGGGGCGACCGCGATCTGCTCGGCGCGATCGCCCGCCTCGGGGTGGGATCGGTCGTCGCGGCAACGCTCCTCTTCGTCGCGGCCGGGCTCGACGGAGCGGCCCAGGGGATCGTCTGGGCGGTGGCGGTCGTGATCGACCTGCTCGGCGCGTACATCCGCGGCGGTCGCGGCTGGAAGCTCTCTGCCGGCCATTTCGCCGAGCGGCACGGCCTGATCGTGATCATCGCGCTCGGCGAGTCGATCGTGGCTCTCGGAGCCGGCGCGACCGGCCCGCTCACCGCAGGCGTCGTCGTCGCCGCCCTGCTCGGGTTCGCCGTCGCGGCAGCGCTCTGGTGGGCGTACTTCGACGTCGTCTCGATCGTCGCGGGACGGAAGCTGCGCGAGGCGACCGGCAAGGCCCAGCTGACGATGGCGCGCGACTCGTACAGCTACCTGCACCTGCCGATGGTGCTCGGGATCGTGCTCTTCGCCGTCGGGCTGAAGAAGACGCTCGCGCACGTCGGCGACCCACTCGCGCTGATCCCGGCGATCTCGCTCTGCGGCGGGGTCGCCCTCTACTTCGTCGCGCACATCCTCTTCCGGCTCCGCAACGTCGGCTCGCTGAACCGCCATCGGCTGGTGGCGAGCGCGTTGCTCGTCGCGTTCGTTCCCGCCGCCGTCGAGTTGCCGGCGCTCGCGACCCTCGCGACCGTGACTGCGATCTGCGCCGCCCTGATCGCCTACGAGGCGCTCCGCTTCTCGGAGGCGCGCGACCGCGTCCGCCACGCGCCCGAGCCCGCCTAGCCCTCGACCCGGTCGTTATCGTGGCTGCTCGCGATCGATTCGGAGAAGGAGAGACGATGACCCTGCAGCTCGGCGACATGGCACCGGATTTCGAGGCGGAGACGACCGAGGGCACGATCCGCTTCCACGACTGGCTCGGCGACTCCTGGGCCGTCCTGTTCTCGCACCCCAAGGACTTCACGCCGGTATGCACGACCGAGCTCGGCACGATGGCCGGGCTGAAGCCGGAGTTCGACCGGCGCAACGTGAAGGTGATCGGGCTCTCCGTCGATCCCGTCGGGAACCACGCGGACTGGGCGAAGGACATCGAGGAGACGCAGGGACACGCGCCCAACTATCCGATTATCGCCGATGCCGACTTCAACGTCTCGAAGCAGTACGGGATGCTCCCCGCGAGCACCGAGGGGGATCCGCTCGGGCGCACGCCTGCCGACAACCAGACGGTGCGCAACGTGTTCGTGATCGGCCCCGACAAGAAGATCAAGCTCGTGCTCGTCTATCCGATGACGACCGGCCGGAACTTCGACGAGGTGCTGCGCGTGCTCGACTCGCTCCAGCTCACGGCCAAGCACAAGGTCGCGACCCCGGCGAACTGGCAGCAGGGCGACGACGTGATCATCGCCGGCTCCGTCTCGAACGAGGAGGCCAAGGAGACATACCCGGACGGCTGGAAGGAGCCGCGTCCCTACATCCGGATCGTGCCGCAGCCACGGTGAGGCGAGAGGAATAGGATCGTGGCCCCGACCCGAGGAGGCCGCATGCCTGTCGCTTACGTTCAGGAGTTTCCGATCGCCGACGACGATCGGAGCACGACGAACTACGACGCGGTCGCCGCTCGCCTCGATCCCGAAACCGATCGGCCGCAGGGCATGATCCTCCACACGGCCGGCTGGGACGAGGAGCAGAAGGTCTTCCGGATCCTCGACGTCTGGGAGACGAAGGAGGACGCCAAGCGGTTTATGGACGAGAAGCTGGCGCCGGTCCTGCAGGAACTCATGGGCGACGGCCCTCCGCCTGGCGCCGCGCCGGCGCGGGACTACTTCTACGAGCTCCACCACGTGGTGTAGCCGCCACTAGCGGGCGGCGGAGCGCTTCGGCTCCGCCGCCCGAGCTCGCTCAGGAGCGGCCGACGGGTAGCGGCGGGCTCTCGACGGCAGCCGCAGGCGGGCTCTCGCCGTTGTGCGGCGGCTCGATCGTCAGCCTCGGGAGCACGCGGTCGAGCCAGCGCGGGATGTACCACGTCTTCTCGCCCAGAAGCGTGAAGAAGGCCGGCACGAGCGTCATCCGCACGATCAGCGCGTCCGTGAGGATCGCGACCGCGAGCAGGATGCCGAACTCCTTCGGGATCCGATCGGCGCTGAGGATGAAGGCCGCGAAGACTGTGCCCATGATCACCGCCGCCGCGACGACCACGCGACCGATTGCGGAGATCCCGTGCTCGACCGCCGCCCGCGTCCTCAGGCCGTGGACGTGCTCCTCTCTGATCCGGCTCATCAGGAAGACCATGTAGTCCATCGAGAGCCCGAACAGGATTGCGAACGTGATCGGGGGCACGAACGTCTCGATCGGGCCGGTCCTGTCGAGCCCCGCCAGGCCGAGCAGGTGGCCTTCCTGGACGACGAGCGTCAGGACGCCGAAGCCCACGAACGCGGACAGGATCGTCGTGATCGCCGCCGTCAACGAGACGACGATCGACCTGAACGCCATCGCGAGGACAATGAACGTGACCCCGATTACGAAGAGCAGGAAGAGCGGCAGCCGCTCCACGATCCGATCGCCGATGTCCTTGAACGCCGCGGTTTGACCCGAGACGTAGGCGACCGCATCGCCGTCCGCCGTGGCGGCCGGAACGACCTCGCCGCGGAGCCGGTCGACGAGCTCGCCGGTCGCCTCGTCCTGCGGCGCCGCCTCCGGTGTCACGAAGACGATGCCAACGGTCTTCTCGTCGTTCAATTGCGGCTCGCCGACCGAGGCGATGCCCGGCAGGTCCTGCACCCGGTCATGGATTCTCTGCGGCGCCTGCGCGTCGCTGTTGACGTCCACGACGATCGGGATCGGCCCGTTGAAGCCCGCCCCGAAGCCCTCCGCCAACAGGTCGTAGGCCCGCCGACTGGTCTGCGCCGTGGGCTGCGTCCCCTGGTCGGCGGCCCCGAGGCGGACGAGCGCCGACGTCGAGGCGAGGCCGATCACGAGCAGCAGCACGACCGGGAACACGATTCGGGCGTTGGCGGCGACGAACCTGCCCCAGCGAGCGACGAGCGTCTTCTCGCGGGCTGCCTCCGAGTCGTCGATGCGGGGGAGGAACGGGACCTTCAGACGGTCGATCTTGTGCCCGAGCAGCCGCAGCACGGCGATCAGCAGCGAGTTCGCGATCAGCACCGTCGTGACGACGCCGAGCGCGCTCCCGATCCCGAGCTTGGTCACGAAGTCGAGCCCGAAGAACGCCAGGCCGGCCACCGAGATCGCGACCGTCAGCCCGGCGAAGAGCACGGCTCGTCCGGCGGACGCGCCCGCCTCCGCCGCCGCATCACGCGGTGAGAGCCCGTCGTGGAGGAGCTGTCGGAAGCGCGTGACGATGAACAGCGAGTAGTCGATCCCGACCCCGAGGCCGATCATCGAGACGAGGATCGGAGTGATCGTGTTGATGTCCGTCAACCCCGCGAGGATGAAGAGGAGCAGGAAAGCCGTGGCGAGCGCGACGATCGCGAGCACGATCGGGATGAACATCGCGACGAACGTCCGGAAGACGACGAGCAGGACGAGGATCGCCGCGAGCAGGCCGAGCAGCTCCGAGGTGCCCTGCTCGACCGGCGGGAACTCGGCCTCGCCGTTGTACTCGACCGTCACCCCGGCCGGCTCGACGGCCTCTCGAGCCGCATCCTGGACGGCGACGACCGCCTCGCGATCCTCGTCGTAGATGATCCGGTCGAACTGAGCTTCGGCGTACGCGATCCGGCCGTTGTCCGAGAAGGTCTGGTCGCTGAACGGGTCCGCGATGCTCGTCAGCCCCGCCTCGTCCTCGGTCGGCTTGAACTCCTGGGAGCGGAGGCGCGTGACCGCGTCCTCGATTGCCGCCCTGCGAGCGGGCGTGTCGAGCCGCTCGCCCGCGGGCGCGGCGAAGACGACGTTGAGGACGCCGCCCTGCTCGGCCGCGAACTCGGCCTCGATCAGGTCGCTCGCCCGCTGGGTGTCCGAGCCCGGGATCTCGAACTCGTCCCGCAACGACCCACCCACCGTCGCGACCAGGCCGATCAGGACGACCACGAGGCCGATCCAGGCGAAGACGACACGCCACGGATGGGTGGCGCAGGCGCGCGCCCAGCCGGCGAGCGCTCCGCTCGAGAGGCGCTCGTGCGCGGCGCGCCTCGTCCCGTTCGATTCCGGTGCTTGCTGCTTCATCGCTTCCCCTCTTTCGTGCCGATTTTCTACTACGACCGTTCGAGCTCGAAGAACTCATCGTCTGCTGCGGAGGCTCGAGCCAGCTCCGGTCAAGCGTCTCAGAGCGCGGCAGGTCGCTTGGTGCGGCGGCCTGGCGTCTCGGGGGTGCGGTTACCCGCACCTCGTGCCGATCCAGATGAACCAAAGTGGGCGCCGACTCCGAATTCTCTTCGGAGCGGCAATTCGACAGGGGAGGATGGAATGAGGAAGTACTTGCTCGGCGTGCTCGCGATTGCGGTCTTCGCCGTTGCGGCACCGGCGTTCGCGGTTCACGAGGCGAACAACCAGTTCAATCTCGCCGTGGTGGCTGGGACAGGCCAGGCCGGCTCGGACGGCAGCGGCTACAGCAACTTCATCAAGGGCGGCGCCACCGGCAACGGCGACGGGGCCGCCTGGCAGAACTACGTCCAAGTCTCCGGCCTGAAGGCGAACACGATGTACACGTGGGTCGGGATCGCGATGGGGACTGCCTCGACGATCTGCTCCTTTACGACCGACGCCTCCGGCTCGGGCTCCTGCTCGAGCTCGGTCAACTCGCGGCTCGGGTCGACCGAGATCCGCGAGGGCGGCGTCGGCGGCGTCCCGGTGCTACGCGCCGTGAGCTCGACTGACGCGGACAACAAGGTCGAGGACGGGGAGATCGAGCGGCGCGGCACCTGCCGCTTCGACGACAACCCCGGCTGCCAGGCCCAGAACGGCTAGCGGAACGCTCTCAGGGAAGGAGGCCCGGCAGCTCTGCGCCGGGCCTCCTTCCCGGCTAACTCTGGGCGTCCAGTCCGCTGACGCCCCAGGTGTCCGGCAGGACGTAGCCGTCCGGAAACGGGTCGTCGGGATCGACGTAGAGCTGGGTCACGCCCGTGATCCAGGCGCTGCCGCGAATCGCCGGCACGATCGCAGCGCGCTCACTGACCCGGATCTCCGAGACGATCCGGCCGCCGAACGTGGTGCCGAGCACGGAGGCGTGCGTCATCGCGTCGCCGACCTGCATCAGCCCGCGCGCGTGGAGGACGGCCAGCCGCGCCGAGAGGCCGGTTCCGGTCGCGGAGCGGTCGAGCCGTCCGGGCGCCACGACGACGGCGTTCCGGCTCACCTGGCCGATCCCTTGCCACGGTTCGGCGATCTGGACGATGCTGACGCCCGCGATCGCGGGGTTCTCCGGGTGCGCGC
>JACCRW010000184.1 GCA_013813345.1 Actinomycetota bacterium | reverse complement strand
CTCGAGATCTACACGGCGCTCCGACCCGGCCGCTCGACGACGGCGCAACTGGAGTCCTGCGCCGCGCGGCTCGACGGCTACGGAGCGGAGCGCACCGCCGCGTTCGTGCGGGAGGCAGCGGCGGTCTACGAGCAGCGAGGGCTGCTCGCACGTGCGTAGCCGACGCTTCGAGGCGCGCGAGCGGCGCGAGCTGAATCGCGAGCTGCTCGTGTCGCCGCATCCCGAGCTGGGGCTCGTCGCTGCAGGAGGACCTCGCGATCCCGACCCGGAGCTGCTCGTCGAGAACGGTGTGGTCGTGCGGCTCGACGGTCGCTCGGCGCCCGACTTCGACGTGATCGACCGATTCGTCGTCGCGCACGGACTCGACCTCGGCATCGCGGCCGAGGCGATGGCGCTCGACGACCTCGCGCTCGGGCGGATGCTCGTGGACGTCGACGTGCCGCGCGCCGAGCTGGTGCGCCTCGCGCGCGGCCTGACGCCGGCGAAGCTCGCGCGCGTGATCGGACTGCTCGATCCCGTCGAGCTGATGCTCGCGCTCAAGAAGCTCCGCGCGCGGCGCTCACCAGCGAATCAGGCGCACGTCACGAATCTCAAGGAGAGCCCCGCGCTGCTCGCGGCGGATGCGGCCGAGGCAGCTCGGCGCGGCTTCGCCGAGATCGAGACGACGGTCGGCGTCGCACGCTACGCGCCGTTGAACGCGATCTCTCTCCTGATCGGCTCTCAGACTGGCCGACCTGGCGTGATGACGCAGTGCGCGGTCGAGGAGCGGCGCAACCTCGAGCTGGCATTCCGCGGTCTCGTCTCCTACGCCGAGACGCTGTCGGTCTACGGCACGGAGCCGGTCTTCGTGGACGGCGACGACACGCCGTGGTCGAAGGCCTTCCTCGGCGCCGCCTACGCCTCGAGGGGCGTCAAGGTGCGCTTCACCTCGGGCACCGGCTCCGAGGCGCTGATGGGGCACGCGCAGGGGCTCTCGATGCTCTATCTCGAGGCCCGCTGTCTCGCCGCGGTGCGGGCGGCAGGCTCGCAGGGCGTCCAGAACGGCTCGATCTCGTGTGTGGCACTCGTCCTCTCCGTCCCGGGCGGGACCAGGGCGATTCTCGGCGAGAACGCCCTCGCCGCCTGGCTCGACCTCGAGGTGGCAGCCGGGAACGACGCGATCGCGTCGCATTCGGAGATCCGCAAGACGGCGAAGCTGATGGGCCAGTTCCTGCCCGGCACCGACTTCGTAACGTCCGGGTACTCGGTGATGCCGCGCCGCGACAACACGTTCGGCGGTGGGAACTTCGACGCCGACGACATCGACGAATGGCTCACGATCCAGCGCGACTGGCAGGTGGACGCCGGAATCGAGCCGGTGGCCGAGAACGAGGTGCTGCGCGTTCGCGAGACGGCGGCCCGAGCCGTGCAGGCCGTCTTCGTCGAGCTGGGGCTCCCGGCGGTGTCGGACGCCGAAGTCGAGGCGGCGACCGTCGGCTACGACTCGACCGAGATGCCCGACCGCGACCGCGCGGCCGATGTCGAGTCTGCCGACGACCTCCTGGCTCGCGGCGTCTCCGGGCTGGACGTGGCGCTCGCGCTCGACCGGCGTGGGTTCGGCGAGATCGCGGAGGCGATCGTCTCGATGCAGCGCCAGCGAATCTCCGCGGACTACCTGCAGACGGCCGCAGTCATCGACGCCGACGGCCTCGTCCACTCGGCGGTCAACGACCCGAACGTCTACAGCGGGCCGGGCACCGGCTACCGGCTCGAGGGAGAGCGCTGGGAGCTTCTCCAGTCGCTGCCGAACGTCGTCGATCCGGCCGAGTTGCTCGGCGGGGAGGCGGCTGAGGAGCCGGTCGTGCTCGAGCGCGGCGAGGCTGGGAAAGGAACCGATCCTGCGGAGGTCGTCGCCGCGGTCGGGCCGGCGTTCGCGGACGGGATCAGGAGGACGATCTCGGACCTGGGCCATCGCGACGTGCTCGAGGCGATCTGCGAGGGGATCCGCGAGGTTGGCGCCGTGCCGCGCCTCGTTCGCGTCTGCCGGACCGCCGACGTCGCCTTCATCGCCCACGCTGGGGCCCGGCTCTCCGGCTCGGGAATCGCCCTGGGGATCCAATCGAAAGGCACCGCGGTGATCCACCGTGCAGATCTCGAGCCGCTCGACAACCTCGAGCTCTTCGGGATGTCGCCGCTCTACACACTCGCGTCCTATCGCGCGATGGGGCAGAACGCGGCCGGCTACGCCCTCGGCCGCCGCGTCGGCCCGGTCCCCACGCAGCTCGACAACTTTGCGCGCGCGAAGCTAATCGTCCGAACGATGCTCCTCCACGCGCGCGAGACGCAGGCGGTGCGCCCCGGGGCGGCTCCGGTCGAGCTCGAGCTCGCCGTAGCCGTCGGCTCCCGATAGCTACTCGCTGGGCTTGCCGGCCTTGCCCCAGTGGCTCGGCGCGACGCCCTGGATGATCACCTGGATGTGCTCCTTCGCGGCGCCGCTCGACTCGTGGAGCGCGTTCGTGAGCGCGTCGATCATC
>JACCRW010000176.1 GCA_013813345.1 Actinomycetota bacterium | reverse complement strand
CGTTCGTGTGACAGATGTCGCCGTGTTCGGCGCCACGGCAACGGGTGTGATGGCGGCCGTCGCTGCGCGAGAGGCGGGCGCGACCGTCGTCCTCTACGGCCCAGATCGACATGTGGGAGGGATGGTTTCGGGCGGGCTCTCCTGGACGGACGTCGGCGACACTCGCGTTCTCGGCGGCTTCGCTCGGCGGTTCTACGCGGCCGTCGCCGAGCACTACGGCGCCCTGCTCTGGGCGATCAAAGGCCCGGAGCCGCACGTGGCGGAGCGCATCCTCGAAGCGATGCTCGCCGGTGTCGAGGTCCGCCTTGGCGAGAGCGAGCGGCCGGACGCGGCCGTCTACGTCGACGCGAGCTACGAGGGCGATCTGATGGCCGAGCTCGGGGTTCCCTACGCCGTCGGCCGCGAGCCGCGCGAGCTCTACGGCGAGCGCTGGGCCGGGCGCCAGCCCGCCTACCGCCCCGGGCGGCACAACTTCTCGGTTCTCCTCGACCCGTTCGCCGCCGACGGCTCGCTGCTGCCGGGGATCCGCGAGCCCGAGCTCGACGAGGGCGGCTGGCCCAGCGAGCGGCTCGGAGAGGGGGACGGCGGCTTGCAGGCGTACGGCTACCGCCTCTGCCTGACCGACCGCGAGGAGAACCGCCTCCCGCTCGACGAGCCGGAGGGGTACGACCCCGGCAGCTTCGAGCTGCTCCGCCGCTACCTCGCGGCTGCGGAGGTGGAGATCCGGGACCTCCTCGGCCTCGTGCCCGACCTGCTCCCGAACGGGAAGTGCGACGTCAACTCGATCGGGCCGTTCTCGTTCAACGTGCTCGACGGCTCGAATCGCGGTTATCCCGACGGCGCCGAGGAGGATCGGCGGCGGATCCGCGAGCAGCATCTCGTCCATGCGCGGTCGCTCCTCTACTTTCTCACGCACGATGACTCGGTGCCCGCCCGGATTCGCGCCGAGGTCGCCCGCTTCGGGCCGTGCGCCGACGAGTTCGAGGACACGAACGGCTGGCCGCAGCAGCTCTACGTGCGCGACGGCCGCCGGCTGCTCGGTGAGCTCGTCCTCTCCGAGCGCGACCTCCTCGAGGCGCGGCCTCGAGACGACGTCGTCGCGCTCGGCTCCTACAACATCGACGTTCGCGAGATCGAGCGGACGTGGCGCTTTCTTCCCGAATACACGCGCACGCCTGCGGTCTTCAACGAGGGCTACCTCTCGGTCGCGGCGCCGCCGTATCCGATTCCGTATCGGGCTTTGACCCCGAGTCGCGAGGACGCCGAGAACCTACTCGTGCCGCTCTGCCTCTCCGCCTCGCACGTCGCCTTTGCCTCGGTCCGGACGGAGCCGACGCTGATGCTGCTCGGGCAGGCAGCCGGGACGGCGGCCGCGCAGGTCGCTCGGCGCGGAGTCGCCGTCCAGGACGTCGACGTCCCCCGACTCCAGGACGACCTTCGTGACGCCGGTCAGGTGCTTGCGCTGTGATCGCCTTCATGACGGCGAACTTCGTCGCGCGCGAGACCGGCTTCGCGATGCACGGCTGGGCCCACGGCGACCGGACGACGAACGAGGCGTTCGCGCCGCTCGAGCCGTACGGCGAGCGCCTCGATGCGCTGCTCCGTGACGTCCGCGCCCTCGGCTTCGGCGCGATCGACCTCTGGGGCGCCCATCTCCATCCCGACTGGGCGACCGATGAGCACGTCGCAATCGCCCGCGAAGCGCTCGCGCGACGCGGGCTCGAGGTCGCCAGCTACGCCGTGTGGGTCGAGCGATCGAACCTCGTGCGTTCCTGCGAGCTCGCGAGAGCCGTCGGGGCGACGACGATCTCCGGCGGCCTGTCCGGCGAGTCGGCCGAGCTAGCGCCCGTCCTCCGGGAGCACGGCGTCACCCTTGCGATCGAGAACCACCCGGAACGATCGCCGTCGGAGGTGCTGGCGAAGATCGAGGCGGGAGCGGGAACCATGGCCGCGACGGTCGACACGGGCTGGTGGGCGACGCAGGGCTACGACCCGGCCCTGGCGATCGAGGAGCTCGGCGTCCACGTCCGCCGCGTCCACCTGAAGGACGTCCTGCACAAGGACGAGCCGCACGAGAGCTGCGTCTGGGGCCAGGGGATCGTCGACATCGAGGCGTGCGTCCGCGCGTTGCAGCGAATCGGGTACTCGGACGCGCTCACGGTCGAGCACGAGCCGGAGCAGCACGACCCGAGCGACGAGATTCGCGCGATGCGCGAGCAGCTCGAGGCTTGGCTGCGATGAGAGTCGGCCTTGCGGGGGCCGGCAACATCGCCGGTCGCTATGCCGCCGCGATCGTGAACGCCCCCGAGCTCGAGCTCGCTGGCGCGACCGATCCCCGTGCCGGCCGGGCAGCCGCGCTCGTCGGCGCGCACGGCGGGGTGGAGTACCCGAATCTCGAAGCGCTCCTCGCGGACGAGGCCGTCGACACCGTCGTCAACCTCACCTCACCGCAGGCCCACTTCGAGGTCAGCGAAGCCGCCCTCACCGCGGGAAAGCACGTCCACAGCGAGAAGCCGCTCGCGCTGACCCACGACGAGGCACGCGCACTCGTCGAGCGGGCGAGCCGGAACGGCGTCAGGCTGAGCAGTGCCCCGACAACGCTCCTCGGCGAGGCGCCACAGACGGCGTGGAAGCTCATCCGCGAGGGCGCGATCGGCGAGGTTCGAGCGATCTACGCCGAGGCGAACTGGGGCCGGCTCGAGGCCTGGCACCCGGATCCGCGCACCCTCTACGCGGTCGGGCCGCTCATCGACGTCGGTGTCTACCCGCTGACGATCGTTACCGCGATGTTCGGCCCTGCGCGCAGCGTGCAGGCGTTCGCGAAGACGCTCGAGCCCGAGCGAACGCGGCTCGACGGAAGCCCGTTCACGCCGGCGGCGCCAGACTTCATCGTCGCGAGCGTGGAGCTGGCGGACGGCGTCCTCGTCCGCCTCACGGCGAGCTTCTACGTCGGCCCGGGCAAGCAGCGTGGCCTCGAGCTCCACGGCGACGACGGCTCGCTTTACCTGCCGACCTGGGCCGAGGCCGACTCGCGCATCGAGCTGCAGGCGCGCGGCGGTGAGTACGCGACGATTCCGCCGGTGCGCGAGCCCTTCCACGGGATCGACTGGGGACGGGCGCTCGTCGAGCTCGCGGAGGCCGTCGAAGCTGGACGCCCGCACCGTTCGAGCGGCGAGCACGCCGCGCACGTGGTCGAGGTGTTCGACGCGGTTCGTCGCTCGCTCGAGCAGGGCGGCCTTGCCGTCGAGGTGCATTCGGACTTTCGGCGTCCCGAGCCGATGGACTGGGCCCAGTGAGCGAGCGCTGGTTCCGGGCCCCCGGTCGCGTCAACCTGATCGGCGACCACACGGACTACAACGAAGGCTTCGTGCTCCCGCTGGCGATCGACCTGAGCTGCACGGTGCGCGCTCGGGCTCGCGCCGACGGCATCGTCCACCTGCGCTCGCTCGATCTCGAGGGCGCGGTCGAGCTGGCCGCCGACGGAAGCACGGAGCCGGCCGATGTGAAGGCCGTGTGGGGTCGCTACGCGGCGGGCGTTCTCCGCACGCTTGCTGCACGCGGTCGTCCTGCGGCCGGCATGGATGCGGTCGTCTCCTCGACGATCCCGCTCGGCGCCGGGCTCTCGTCGAGCGCGGCGCTGTCGGTCTCGCTTGCGCTCGCCCTCAACGACGCGGCCGGCTTCGAGTTGCCGTTGCTCGACCTCGCTCGCGCCTGCCAGGAGGCCGAGCAAGTCGCCCTCGGGGTCCCGGTCGGAATCATGGATCAGCTCGCATCGCTCGCCGGAAAGCGTGGTCACGCGCTTCTGATCGACTGCCGCTCGCTCGAGGTCGAGCCGACTCCGCTCCCGCGCGAGCTCGCGATCCTGGTCGTGCATACGGGCGTCTCCAGGGCGCTCGTCGACAGTGGCTACGCGGAGCGCAGGCAAGCGTGCGAGACGGTTGCGGCACGGCTGGAACTGCGCTCGCTCCGCGATGCGACACCCGCACAGGTCGCGGACGAGCCGCGCGCCCGGCACGTCGTCTCCGAGAACGCGCGTGTGCTCGAGGCGGCGCGGGCGCTCGAGGCCGGCGACATCGCGGCTCTCGGTCCGCTCCTGACCGCGAGCCACCAGAGCCTTCGAGACGACTTCGAGGTCTCGACTCACGAGCTCGACACGCTCGTCCTGGCCCTCCTGGAGGCAGGCGCGCCCGGCGCCCGCCTCACCGGCGCGGGCTTCGGGGGCTGCGTCCTTGCGCTTGCAAGCCGTGACGCAGCGGCCGCGATCGTCGAGACCGCGACGCGCCGCTACAGGAGCCGGACGGGTCACGAGCCGCAGGCGTTCGTCTTCTCGGCGGTCGACGGGGCCGGAGCGATCCCGCACGCGCCGTGATGCGCGTCATCCTTTGGGGCACAGCGGCGTCGATTCAGCGCCAGGGGATGATCCGGCCGAACTGGACGAGCTCGCCGTAGAAGCGCCGATCCACCGGTTCGAGCGCCAAGCGGAGTGGCGCGGCCGCGGCCGCGGTGGGGCTCTGGGCGCCGCTCATGTCGTCGAACCAGGGCCGGGAGGCGTCTGTGTCGATCAGCCCCGGGCAGACCGCAGCGATCAGGGTTCCGGCTGGAGTGTCGTCTGCTCGGCGCTCGTGTGCGAGCACCCGCACGGCCGCGACTTGGCCCACCTTCGAGGGAACGTTGATCCAGTCGGGCCAGCCCTCCTCCGCTGCCCGTCCCTCGATGACGGCGTCGCGCCAGGCGAGCATGACGGCGTCCAGGTCGTCGAGGGTCATTGCGTCCGTGTCGAAGGACTCGTGCAACGCTGCGGGCAGCCGGCGCAGGGAACCGAAGCTGCTCGCCACGACCAGCAGCCGCCCGCCCGGCCGGAGGAGGGGACCGAAGGCACGCAGCACGCCGGTCGTGCCGAGGTTGTTGGTGGCGACGAACGGTCTCACGAGCTCAGCCGCCGGTGTTTCGGGTGTGAGCCGTGCGGCTGCATTCGAGAAGACGATGTCGACGCCGCCGTGGCGACTGCGGAGCTCCTCGGCGAAAGCCTCCACCGCTGCGCCCTCGGTGACGTCGAGGACGTGGCCGCGCAGCTCCGCTCGCGACCCGGACACCCGGTCGACGGCCTCTCGCACGCGCCCAGCGTCACGGCCAGTCAGATAGACGATGTCCTCGGTGGCGAGCTGCCGCGCCAGGCCTTCGGCGAGCGCGAAGCCCAGGCCTTGGCCCGCCCCGCTGACGACGCCGATCCGGCTCATGTGCGGAGTGTCGCCACGGTGCGCGA
>JACCRW010000140.1 GCA_013813345.1 Actinomycetota bacterium | reverse complement strand
CCCTTCCGCCGATCCGCCGAACCCGGGGCGGACGCCTTCGGCGCGCTAGGCTCAGGCGCCGTGAGGGTCGACGAGATCGCCCCCGGGCTCTGGCGCTGGACTGCTCCGCATCCCGGCTGGGAGCCGGACCCCGAGCCGGAAAGCCCTGCCGACTGGCCACGCGAGGTCGGTTGCGTCTACTACGAGGCGTCGGAGGCGGTCGTCCTGATCGATCCACTCGTGCCGCCGGAGCGCGACACGTTCCTCGAAGCGCTCGACCGTGACGTCGAACGGCTCGGGCTGCCGCTGGCGATCCTGCTCACCGTCTCCTGGCACGAGCGAAGCGCCGGCGAGCTCGCTGCCCGGTTTGGCGCAGCGTTCGCGGCGCCGACCGGCGTGGTCGAGCTACCCGTCCCGAGCGCCGAGGAGACCGTCTACTGGCTGCCCGAGCGCGGCACGCTCGTCGTCGGCGACGTCTTGATCGCGGACGGCGCGGGCGGGCTGCGTGTCTGCCCGGACTCATGGCTTCCAGAAGGGACGGATCCAGCCGCGGTGCGGGAGACGCTGCGACCGCTGCTCGAGCTCCCGATCGAGCGAGTTCTCGCCTCGCACGGGGCGCCCGTCCTGGTCGGGGGCGGCGTCGCGCTGGAGCTCGCCCTCGATCGCGTCCCTGCACGGTGAACCGGTTCAGACCGTGACCGCCGAGCCGCTCTCCGCCGCGCGGTAGAGCGCCGAGATCGTGCGCGCCTGGCCGAGCGCATCGGCGCGACCGAGCAGCGGCTCGGCCCTACCCTCGATCGCTGCTGCGAAGTTGTCGAGCTGGAGCCGGTAGGCGTCGGCGGGCTCGACGGGAACGATCTCGCTCGAATCGCCACGCGTGACGACCAGTTTCCCGCCCCAGTCCACCCGCCAGGGCGCCTCGGCGACAACGGCGCCTTCGCTGCCGACCGCCTCCAGTCGCTGGCTCCGCGGCGCGAGAAACGATGCCGCGATCTGGGAGACGACCCCGTCGGCGTGACGCAACGTTCCGTACAGCGCCATGTCGACTCCGGTCGACCCGAGCACCTGTTCGGCCGAGACACGCTCGGGCTCGCCGGCGAGGAGCCTGACGCCGCTGACGCAGTAACAGCCGACGTCCATCAGGGCGCCACCGTCGAGCTCGGGTTGCGCCCGCACGTTCGAGAGATCGTCGAGCGAGAAGCTGAACGCGGCGCTCACTGCCCGGAGCTCGCCGATCGCGCCCCCCTCGACGAGGTCTCGCACTTTCTGCGTCTGCGGGTGGTGTCGGTACATGAACGCCTCCATGAGGACACGACCGGCCCGAGTGGCGAGGCCGAATGCCTCCTCCACCTCGGCGGGGCGTCGTGAGTACGGCTTCTCGCAGAGGACATGCTTACCTGCGGCAAGGGCTCGCAACGACCACTCGTGGTGCAGCCCGTTCGGCAGCGAGACGTAGACGGCGTCCACGTTGTCGTCTTCGAGGAGCGCGTCGTAGCTCGCGTGCGAGCGCTCGAGCCGGTGCTCGCGCTCGTAGGCCTGCGCCTTCGCTCCGTTGCGGCTCGCGACTGCGACCACGTCGACTCGATCTGTCATCGCGGCGGCGCGGAGGATCTCGCCATTGATCCTTGCCGTGGAGAGCAACGCGAGCCGGAGAGCCTTCACTCGACGACCCAAGCGTGGCTCGTGCGAATGACGCGCCTCACCCTGGGACGATCATCCCCAGGACGCCTCCGTCATGGGCCGGAAGGCGACCTCGAGGATCCGATGGCCGACCGGCCGGGTCAGGACGAAGACCACCGCTTCGGCGACGTCCTCGGCGACCATCATCCCGGCGAGCGCCGATTCGGGGCGGCCGCGGCCCTCGTCGAGAGCGAAGTCGGTTGCGACGCCGCCCGGGCACACATTCGTGCAGCGGATCCCGTGCGGGCGCAGCTCGTGATCGAGCGCGCTCGTGAACCCGACCTGCGCGAACTTCGAGGCGCAGTAGACAGCCTCGTTCGGGAGCCCGCGCCTGCCGGCCTCGGAGGCGACCGAGACGATGTCACCGCCACCCCGGGCGATCAGGTGCGGAACCGCCACGGCAGCCCCGTAGAGAACCCCTTTCACGTTCACGTCGATCATCTCGTCGAGATGCTCGGGCGAGAGCTCCGTGAGCGGACCGTAGGCGCCGACGCCCGCGTTCGCGACGAGGATGTCCAGTCCGCCGAAGCGCTCGGCGGTGGCGTTTACCAGGTGCTCGACCTGAGCTCGGTCGCGGACGTCACACGGCTGCGCGAGCGTGTCGGGAAGCTCGAGGTCGGCTCCGCTGCGCGAGGCCAGCCCGAGCTTGACGCCTCGCTCGGAGAGAGCGCGCGCGACGGCGGCGCCGATGCCGCGGCTGGCGCCAGTGATCACGGCGACCTTGCCCGTCAGGTCGACGCTCATTCCGGGCCGGCTCTCATGCTCAACGCCCGGACTTGGCGAGCCGCCGCCGCGAGAGCGTGTCCAGCGTGACCGCTGCCAGGAGGATCGCGCCAGTGACGATGAACTTCGTCGCCGAGCTGTAGCCGACGAGGTCGATCCCGTTCGCGATCGTCGCGATCACGAGGGCGCCGAGGAGCGCGGCGACGACGCGGCCGCGGCCGCCGAAGAGGCTCGTGCCCCCGATCACCGCGGCCGAGATGGCGTCGAGCAGGAGCGTCCCGCCACCGGCGTTCAGGTCGACGGAGGCGAGCCGCGAGGCCAGGATGACACCGCCGAGGCCGGCCATCCCACCGGAGATCGCAAACACCGCGATCCGGATCCGCGCCACGTTGATGCCCGCGCGGCGCGCCGCCTCCGCGTTGCCGCCGACCGCGTAGACATGGCGGCCGAAGGTCGTCCTCGTGGCGACATACGTCCAGAAGACGAGCAGGACGACGATCAGGAAGCCGGCGAACGGAAAGCCGCGGTCGCGGTTCGAGACGGCGACGACGAAGAACGCGACCCCGGTGAAGGCGATGACCTTCGCGAGCGCCAGCGGCAGGTTCCCCGCTTCGAGGCCGTGGCGCCTGCGCCCGAGCACCTTACCGAGAGCCGTCGCTGCGAAGAACAGACTTGCCGCGGCCGCGAGAATCCAGCCGGCGCGGTCGGAGAAGAAGTAGTTGGCGGTGTCGTTGATCCACTTGTCCTCGATCGGGATCACGCCCTGAACGCCGATCACCTTCTGGACGACTCCCTGCCAGGCGAGGAGCCCGGCGAGCGTGACGACGAATGACGGCACCCCGATCAGCGCGACGAACGAGCCCTGGAACGCGCCGATCGCCGCGCCCACCGCGATCGCGATCAGGATCGCCACGATCCCGTTCGCCTGCCAGCTCCCGTCCGGGATCTGCAGCTTGGCCGCGACCACGCCCGCGACACCGCTCAGGAAGCCGATCGAGAGGTCGATCTCGCCGATCAGGAGAACGAAGACGACGCCCATCGCGATCAGCGTCACCCCGGCCATCTGCACCATCAGGTTGTTGATGTTCCCGGCGCTGAGGAAGTTGTCGTTCTTCGACTGGAAGAAGATCGTGATCAGGATCAGGCCGACGATCACGGGCAGGCTGCCGACGTCGCCCGAGCGAATGTTGTCGAGGCCGCGCCGGAACGCGTTCGGCTCCACCGTGGGCTCCGCGACGCCGGCGCTCATACCGGTGCTCCGTTCTCGGCGACCACTGCCACCTTCGTCGGCACGCCGGCCGTGATCGCGTGGACGATCTCTTGCTGAGTGGTCTGCGCGCGCTCGTAGACGCCGATGTCCCGACCGAGCCGGAGGACGGTGATCCGATCGGCGACCTCGAAGACGTCGTGCAGGTTGTGCGAGATCAGGACGACGCCGAGCCCTTTTTCGGCGAGCCGCTTCACCAGCTCGAGCACCTGGCGGGTCTGGGCCACGCCGAGCGCAGCGGTCGGCTCGTCGAGGAGGACCAGTCGCGAGTTCCACATCACCGCGCGCGCCACCGCGACCGACTGGCGCTGCCCGCCCGAAAGACCCGCCACCTGCTGTCGAACCGAGCGGATCGTCGTGACCGAGAGCCCCGCCAGGGTCTCGCGGGTCCGCTGCTCCATCACCGGCTCACGCAGCCGCTGGAGGAGATCGTGCTCCTCCCGGCCTAGGTACATGTTCTGGACGACGTCGAGGTTGTCGCAGAGCGCGAGGTCCTGGTAGACGACCTCGATCCCGAGCCGAGCGGCGTCCTTCGGCCCGTGGATCGTCACCTCACGGCCCTCGAAGAGGATTTCGCCGGAGTCGGCGGCGTGGATCCCGGCGATGCACTTGATCAGCGTCGACTTGCCCGCGCCGTTGTCGCCGACGAGCGCCATCACCTCGCCGGGCGCCACGCTGAAATCGACGTCGGTGAGCGCCTCGACCGAGCCGAAGCTCTTCGAGATCCCCCGCAGCTCCAGAGTGGGCAGCTCGGGTGTGGGCAGTTCACGTGTCGGCGCGTCCGCCAGGATCAGCTCCTCGGATAGTCGGGCGGGGACGCCTGTCGCGCCCCCGCCCGGATGAACACGTCGCGCCTAGTTGCAGAACTTCGCGTAGGCGCCCCGACACACTTCGCTCCGCTTCAGGAACCCATCCGTGAAGAGGATCTTGTAGTTCTTCTTCGTGATCGCCACCGGCACGAGCAGCACCGACGGCACTTGCCGCCGGCCATCGAAGGTCTTGCCGTTGACCCCAACCGGCTTCGTTCCCTTGACGAGCGAGATCGCGAGCTTCGCCGCAGCGTTCGCCTCGGCCTTGATCGCCTTGTAGACCGTCATGCACTGGTCGCCCGCGATCACGTTCTGGACGCCCTGAGCCGTCGCATCCTGGCCGGTGACCGGGATCTGCTTCAGCTTCCTCGCCTTCAGCGCCGAGATCGCCGCGTTGCCGAGACCGTCGTTGGCCGCAGCGACACCGTCGATCTTGTTGCTCGTCCGGGCCAGCATCTGCTCGAAGATCGTCAGCGCCTTCTGGTTGTCCCAGGCCGGCACAGCCTGATCCGGCCCCTTCTTGAAGGTGCCGTTCTTGAACAGCGGGTTCAGCACGGACTGATAGCCCTGACGGAAGAGCGTCGCGTTGTTGTCCGTCGGCGAGCCGTGCAGCTGCGCGATCACGGGCTTCTTCGAGTACGTCCCGCTTGCCTTGAGGCAGCTGACGAGGCCCTGGCCTTGCAGCCGGCCGACGGCGACGTTGTTGAAGGAGACGTAGTACGCGGCCCTGCCCTTGAGCGTGAGCCGGTCGTAGTCGATCGTCTTCGCCCCACGCGCGGCGGCGAGCGACTCGATCGCGGCGCCCGACCCGGAGTCGAGGTTGACGAGCAGGATCACCTTGGCGCCGTTGGTGAGCGCCTGCTCAGCCTGCGAGCGCTGCTTCTGGGCGTCGCCCTCGGCGTTGACGATGCTGTAGGTGACGCCGGCGGCCTTGAAGGCGGCGGCGAGGAAACGCCTGTCCTGCGTCTCCCAGCGGACTGACGACTTCGAGTCCGGAAGCAGGACGGCGACCTGGGCGTCTGCGGCGGCGACGTCCGAACGCGCGGACGCCGTCGTGGCCAGAAGCCCGAGCGAAGCGACCAGCGCGAACCCGAGAGCAATGCGAAGCGGCATGAACACGTAGTTCCTCCCTGATGAGTGAAAAACTCGAACCGCAACGCTACGCCTCTGCGCTCCCGGTTGCAACGAGGCTCCCCAAGCTCGGTCGGCGTAAGCTCCGGCGCGTGGAGGACGTACTCACGGCGGAGGCGGTCGCGTTCCTGAGCGAGCTCGAGCGGCGCTTCGGGCCGCGGCGGGACGAGCTGCTGGCCGCAAGGGGCGAGCGGACGCAGCGGCTCCGTGACGGCGAGCTCCCCCACTTCCTCGCGGCGACGCAGGAGATCCGCGACGGCGACTGGCAGGTCGAGCCCGTCCCTGCGGAGCTGCAGGATCGTCGTGTCGAGATCACGGGGCCGGTCGACCGGAAGATGGTGATCAACGCGCTCAACTCGGGCGCGAAGATGTTCATGGCCGACTTCGAGGACTCGAACTCGCCGACCTGGCGGAACTGCCTCGAGGGCCAGATCAACCTGACGGATGCGCTCGAGCGGACGATCTCGCTCGATACCGGCGAGAAGCAGTACGCGCTGAACGACGAGGTCGCGACGCTGCTCGTGCGACCGCGCGGCTGGCACCTCGAGGAGCGCCACTTCGAGGTCGACGGCGCCCCGATCTCCGCGAGCCTCTTCGACTTCGGCCTCTACTTCTTTTGCAACCACGCGCGCGGCGGCCGCTTCTTCTATTTGCCGAAGCTCGAGAGCCACCTCGAGGCGCGGCTCTGGAACGACGTCTTCGTCTGGGCTCAGGACGAGCTGGGCGTGCCGCAGGGGCAGGTCAAGGCGACCGTCCTGATCGAGACGATCCTGGCCGCGTTCGAGATGGACGAGATCCTCCACGAGCTCCGCGAGCACTCGGCCGGGCTGAACGCGGGCCGCTGGGACTACATCTTCAGCGTGATCAAGAAGCTCGGCCACCGGCCCGAGTTCGTGCTGCCCGATCGCGCCGCGGTGACGATGGCGGTGCCGTTCATGCGCTCGTACTCGGAGCTGCTAGTGAAAACGTGCCACCGGCGGGGCGCGCACGCGATCGGCGGCATGGCCGCGTTCATCCCCTCGCGGCGCGATCCGGCCGTCAACGAGATCGCGCTCGCGAAGGTGCGCGAGGACAAGGAGCGCGAGGCCGGCCAGGGCTTCGACGGCACCTGGGTCGCGCACCCGGATCTCGTTCCCGTCGCGATGGAGGTCTTCGATCGCGTGCTCGGCGAGCGGCCGAATCAGGTGGAGCGGCAGCGCAAGGACGTGACCGCGTCGGCCGCGGCCCTCCTCGACGTGGCCGCGACGCCCGGCGAGATCACCGAGGACGGACTTCGCAACAACGTCTCGGTCGGGATCCAGTACCTGGCCGCGTGGCTCCAGGGCTCGGGCGCCGTCGCGATCTTCAATCTGATGGAGGACGCGGCGACCTCGGAGATCTCGCGCTCGCAGGTCTGGCAGTGGCTGGCCCACGGAGAGATCGAACGTGCCGACGTCGAGCGCGTGCTCGACGAGGAGGTCGCGAAGCTCGACGGCGACTATGCGGAAGCGCGCGCGCTCTTCGAGCAGGTGGCACTGGGCGACGGCTTCGTCGAGTTCCTGACGCTGCCCGCCTACGAGCACATCGACTAGTCGCCGGCGACGAAGAACTGCCAATCGCCACCCGCGGTGATCGCGGTGCGATAGCCGAGATAGCCGCCGGCGCCGGGGGCGTTTCGCATCTGATCGACCGCGGCCTGCGAATAGAGCCCGCTGTCGACGAGCGCCTGCCACGCCTCATCGCTCGGCGATTCCTCGTAGGCGGTCGGCCAGGCATAGGAGCCGGTTTCGTTGCGGGTAGACGGCATCGCGAGGATCGTGGCGAGCGCGCGCATCGGCAGCGGATCTTCCGTTCCTGTCTCTTCGACCTCGCGCCAGAACTCGGCCGCCGAGGCGCCGCCGCCGTAGCTGAAGGTGAAGCCCTCGCCGCGCTCGAGCGCGAGCCGCTCGAGCTCCTCGTAGTCGCACGCGATCGCGGCGCCCCAGATCGCCCGGCGAACCTCGGCGACCGCCTCCGGCAGCTCCTGCTCGGGCAGCGTCGCCCGGATCGTCGAGGTCGAGCAGCTGGACTCTGGCTGTGGCGGCGGCGCTGTCGGTGTCGTCGTCTGTGTCTGCGTCTCTGTGACCGTCACGGTGACGGGCGGCGCCGCGACATCGTCCGACGCGGACTCGGCGCCGCAGCCGGCAAGCGCGACGACGGCGAGCAGAGCGAGCGAGATCCTCATCCGGATTCCGTTCGCTCCAGCTCGGCGTGTCCCTGCTGCGCCTGCTGCGCGAGGAGGCTCGTGGGCTCGGTCACGGTTACGACCACGGTG
>JACCRW010000135.1 GCA_013813345.1 Actinomycetota bacterium | reverse complement strand
TCGCCGCCTTCACGGCGCTCTCGACGTTCTCGGTGATCCCGTTCGGGCCGGGCTGGGAGGTCTTCGGCTACCAGATCGACGGTCAGGTCGTGGACGTCCCGATCTCGCTGATCCTGATCTTCGCGATTGGCTCGATCGGCACGTTCGGCTTCATCGTCGCCGGCTGGGCCTCCGACTCGAAGTTCGCGCTCCTCGGCGCGATGCGCACCTGCGCCCAACTCGTCTCCTACGAGGTCTCGCTCGCCCTCTCCGTGCTCGGCGTGATCCTGATGGCGCAGTCGCTCTCGCTGACCGAGATCGTCGCCGGTCAGGACGGCACCTGGTGGTACGTCGTGCCCCAGTTCGTCGGCTTCGTCGTCTTCCTCCTCGCCGGCACCGCCGAGACCGCGCGGGCGCCCTTCGACCTGCCCGAGGCCGAGCAGGAGCTCGTCGCCGGCTACCACACCGAATACGGCGGGATGCGCTTCGGCCTCTTCACGATGAGCGAGTACATCAACCTGATCACGCTCTCGGGCCTCGCCGTGACGCTCTTCCTCGGCGGCTGGCACTTCTTCTTCCTGGACGGCCTCGGCCCGATCTGGTTCATGCTCAAGCTGCTCGCGCTGCTCTTCCTCTTCATCTGGATTCGGACGACGCTGCCGCGGTTGCGTTACGACCAGCTCATGCGCTTCGGCTGGAAGGTGCTTCTGCCGGTGGCGACGCTCAACGCCGTCGTGACGGCGATCCTCGTGGTCGCTCTATGAGCAGCGGCTGGGGCACTCCGAAAGGGTTCGCGGTCACCTTCCGGCAGATCTTCAAGAAGCCGATCACCCAGCAGTACCCGGAATACAAGCGGCCTGTCTACCCGCGCTTCCGCGGACGGCACCGGCTCCAGGTGCACGAGAACGGGCTCGAGAAGTGCGTCGGCTGCTCGCTCTGCGCCGCAGCCTGCCCGGCCGACTGCATCCGCGTCGTGCCGGCCGAGAACACCGCCGAGAACCGCGTCTCGGCCGGCGAGCGCTACGCCCGGATCTACGAGATCAACCTCAGCCGCTGCATCTTCTGCGGCTACTGCGAGCTCGCGTGCCCGTTCGACGCGATCACGCTCGGGAACGAGTACGAGATCTCCGAGTACTCGCGCGACGACCTGATCTACACGAAGGACATGCTGCTGGCGCCGCCGATGAAGACGGTGCCGATCGCCGACCCGGATCTCTACGACACGCCGATCCCCGCCTACCGGAGCTCGAGTTAGTGGGTCTCCCGGCAACAGTTAGGGCATCCCACCGTCACCGGGAGACCCACTGATCGGAGACATCCTCGTCTGGGCGGTCTGGATCGGCGCGGCTGCGGCCTGCCTCGGCTCGGGAATCGCGGTCGTCTCCTTCGGCAACCCGTTCTTCTCGGCGCTCGCGCTGATCGGCAACCTCGCCTCGCTCGCGGTCCTCTTCCTGCTCGCCTCGGCCGAGTTCGTGGCGGCCGCGCAGGTGCTCGTCTACGCGGGCGCGGTGATGGTGATGTTCCTGTTCGTGATCGCCTACCTCGGCGGGCGTGCCGACACGCCGTTCGAGGGCGGTCCCTCGTGGGTCTCCTTCGGCGCCGTCCTCGCCGCGACCGCGCTCCTCGTGGAGATCGTCGTCGTAATCGGGCTCAAGGCAGGCGACCTGCTCACGGACGAGGCCGAGGTCGAGGCCGCGTTCGGCAGCCCCGGCGAGATCGGGCGCTTCTTCCTCACCGACCACCTGCTCGCGTTCGAGATCACCTCGATCGTGCTCCTGATCGCCGCCGTCGGCGGGGTCATTCTCGGGACGAAGACCCGCGCCGAGGAGGAGCTCGATGCAAGGGCCTGACGTCACGTGGTACCTGGTCGTCAGCGCGCTCCTCTTCTCGATCGGCACGCTCGGGGTGCTCCTGCGCCGCAGCCCGCTGATCGTCCTGCTCTCTCTCGAGATCATGCTCAACTCGGCCAACCTCGCCCTGATCTCCTTCTCGCGCCTGCACGGCGACCACGACGGCCAGATCTTCGCCCTCGCCGTGATGGCCGTCGCCGCCTCCGAGGTCGTCGTCGGCCTCGGCCTGATCGTCGCGGTCGCGCGGCGCAAGCTCATCCTCGACGTTGACCGCTTCCGGGTGTTGCGCGGATGACCGCAGCCTCTCTGATCCAGGTTCCCTACCACCTCGGACGCGAGAGTGGATCCGGTCTCGGCGTGCCTGTGCTCGCGGCAGCGCTCGGCGGCGGCGGTACGGTCGTCGAGCGAGCGGGCGCCTACCAAAACGAACCTGCCGCTTGCTTCGACGTCGTTCGCGCGCTCGTTCCGCAGGTGCGCGCAGCGGCGGCGAGCGGGGCGCTTCCCGTCGTGCTCGCCGGCAACTGCCACAGCTCCCTCGGGACGGTCGCGGCACTCGACGGCGATGTCGGGGTGGTCTGGCTCGACGCGCACGCGGACTTCAACACGCCGGAGACGACCGAGAGCGGATTCTTCGACGGAATGGGTCTCGCGCTCTTGACCGGCGAGGGCTGGGACGCGCTTCGGAGCGGGATCCCCGGTCACAGGCCAGTCGCGCCCGAGAACGTCGTCCTCTGCGCGCGCGATCTCGATCACGCCGAGTGGGAGCGGCTCACGTCGTCGACGATCCGCCACGTCGAGCCGGACGCACTCGGGCCTGCACTCGAGGATCTGCGCAGCCGCGTAGACGCCGTTTACCTCCACATCGATCTCGACGTGCTCGATCCGTCCGTCGGCCGCGCCAACCGGTTCGCCGTCGAAGGCGGGCTCTCCACGGATGAGCTCGCGGCGATCGCCGAGCGCATCGCCGATCTCTTCGCGATCCGCGCAGTCGCATTCACCTCATACGAGCCGGAGGGCGACCCGGAAGGAGCGATCCCGACGGCGGCTGGACGCGTCCTAGAGCGCTTGCTCGCTGCGAGGGCGGCGGCATGACCCAGGGCGCGTGGATCTGCCTGCTCGCGCCGCTTGCGGGGGCCTGGACGATCACCGTCATGGGCGACACGATCTCGCGCCGCACGGCAGCCTGGATCTCGACGCTCTCGGTCTTCGTCGCCTTCGGCGGCGCCCTGGCCACGTTCGTCGGGCTGCTTCGCCGCAGCGAGGAAGAGCGCGCCGCCCTGACGACGGCGTGGACGTGGCTCTCGACCGGGAACTTCGAGGTCGGCCTGACGCTGCTCGTCGACCCGCTCGCGGCGACGATGATGCTGATCGTCTCCGGGGTCGGCGGCCTGATCGTCCTCTACTCGGTCGGCTACATGGACGGCGACGACGAGGAGCGGCGCTACTTCGCCTACATGTCGTTCTTCGTCTTCTCGATGCTCCTGCTCGTGCAGGCGGGGAACTTCCTGATCCTGCTCGTCGGCTGGGGGCTCGTCGGGCTCGCCTCCTACCTGCTGATCGGCTTCTGGCACGAGCGGCGCGAGGCCGTCGCCGCGGCGAAGAAGGCGTTCATCATGAACGCGTTCGGCGACGCGACGATGGCGCTCGCCTTCTTCGTCCTGATCTGGCAGACGGGCACGCTCGAGTTCGCCGGCGCGTTCGAGGGCGCCGAGCTGATGTCCTCGACGGCGCTGAACCTCGTCGCGCTCGGCCTGCTCGGCGGTGCCGTCGCGAAGTCGGCGCAGATCCCGCTCCACACCTGGCTTCCGGACGCGATGGAGGGCCCGACGCCGGTCTCGGCGCTGATCCACGCGGCGACGATGGTCACGGCGGGCGTCTACCTGATCGTGCGGGCGCACCCGCTCTTCGAGCTGGCGCCTTCGATCCAGGATCTCGCCGCCGGGCTCGGCGCGATCACACTCCTCGTCGCAGGGCTCGTCGCGCTCGTGCAGACGGACATCAAGCGGGTGATCGCCTACTCGACGATGTCGCAGATCGGCTACATGTTCCTCGGGGTCGGGCTCGGCGCCTACGGGAGCGGGATGTTCCACCTGATGACGCACGCCTTCTTCAAGGCGCTCCTCTTCATGGCCGCCGGGCTCGTGATCCACCACCTCGCCGGCGAGCAGGACATCCGCCGGATGGGCGGCGTGCGCCGCGTGATGCCGAGGACGTACCTCGCGTTCCTCGTCGGCTCGCTGGCGCTCGTCGGGATCCCGCCGCTCTCCGGCTTCTTCTCGAAGGACTCGATCCTGGCCGCCGCTCTGGCGAGCGGCGGTTATGGCGCGATCCTGTTCGTGGCCGGTCTGCTCGGAGCGCTGTTGACCGGGATCTACACGTTCCGCCTTTTCTTCGTCGTCTTCCTCGGCGAGCCCTCGCCGCTCGTCAAGCAGCACGCCCAAGGTCATGACAGCGGACACGGCAGCGGCGAGGGGCCGTGGACGATGACCGTCCCCGTCGCGGTGCTGACCCTGCTCGCGATCATCGGCGGCTGGGTCCAGATCGCCGGCGTCTGGCATCCGTTCGGCGACAGGCTCGAGGTCGTCGCGGAGTCGCTCGTCGAGCCGTCGGTCGTGCAGGACTACGTCGCGAGCGCCTTCGCGGTCGGGCTCGGGCTCCTCGGGATGGGGATCGCGTGGGCGTTCTACGCCGCGCGTCGCCGCCGGGAGCTGCCGCGCGCCGCGGCCGCCCGCAACGTGCTCGAGCACAAGCTCTATTTCGACGAGCTCTACGACGCGCTCTTCTACCGACCGGCGGTGTGGATCGCGGGAATCTGGCGGCGCTGGATCGAGGAGCCGCTGATCGGCGGCTCGATCACAGGCCTCTCGCTCGGCGCTCGGCGCGCGGGCGGCGCGCTCGGCGAGGCGCAGAGCGGCTATCTCCGCAGCTACGCGCTCGCGATCGCCACCGCGGTGGCCGTCCTCGTCGTCGTCTTCGTGGCCGTGCAATGAGGCAGCGGCGATGACTACAGCACTGATCTTCCTCCCGCTCGCCGGTGCGCTGCTCGTCTGGCTGTTGCCGCTCCCCGGCCGCGCCTCGGGCGTGCTCGCGACCCTGATCGCGCTCGCCGAGGTCGCGCTCTTCGCCGTCGCGGTCGGCCGGTTCGATTTCGGCGAGAGCCTCCAGCTCGTCGACCGGCAAAGCTGGTTCAGCGACCTCGGCGTCTCCTACCACGTCGGCTTCTTCGGCTTCTCGCTCTGGCTGGCCGGCCTGACCGTGGTTGTCTGCGCGGCCGCAATCGGCTACGCGACCTGGGCGAACCGCGAGCGAGCGCGCGCCTACCACGGGCTGCTGCTCTTCCTGACCGGCTCGATCGTCGGCGTCTTCGCCGCCCAGGACCTACTCGTCTTCTACGTCTTCTTCGAGGCGATGCTGATCCCGCTCTACGTCCTGATCGGCGTCTGGGGCGGGGAGCGGCGCGCCTTCGCGACCGTCAAGTTCGTCGTCTACACGATGGCCGGCTCGCTCCTGATGCTCGCGTCGATCATCGTCTTCGGGCTCTCGCAGGGCACCTTCGACCTCGTCGACTCGGGCGTCTCCTCGAACGACTGGGTCTTCCTCGGCTTCCTTGCCGCGTTCGCCGTCAAGGCGCCGCTCTTCCCCTTCCACGGCTGGCTCGTCGACGCCTATCGCGAGTCGCCGTCCGAGGTCGCGGCGATCCTCTCCGGCGTCGTCTCGAAGGCTGCCGTCTACGGCCTCTTCCGGATCGCGATCGCCAAGTTCCCCGAGCCGGTGCAGGACTTCCAGGTCCCGATCCTCGTCGCGGCCACGATCGGGCTCGTCTACGGCTCGCTGCTCGCGTTCCGGGCGCGGGACGTCCGCTCGGTGACGGCGTATTCCTCGATGGCGCAGATGGGCCTGATCGTCATGGGCCTCTTCTCGCTCAATGAGCTCGGGATCAACGGCGCGATCCTCCAGTCGGTCGCGCACGGCCTCGTCTCGGCTTCGCTCTTCCTGCTCGCAGGGATGCTCGAGACGCGGACCGGGACGAGCGCCTTTGCGCGGCTCGGCGGGCTGGCGCGCGGGCGGCCTGACCTCGCGACCGTGCTGCTGGTCGTGGGAATCATCGCGCTCGCGGTGCCCGGCTCGGTCTCCTTCGCGGGCGAGTTCCTGATCCTCGCCGGGATCTACGCCGAGGGCTGGGGCTGGGCCGCGATCGGCGCCGGCGCGATCGTGCTCGCCGCGATGTACATGCTCCGCCTGATCTCGGCGGTGCTCCACCGTTCGCGCGGCGAGGCCGTCCGCGACGAGGCGCTCGACCTCCGGCCGGCCGAGCTCGCGGTCGTGCTCCCCCTGCTCGCCGCGCTCCTCTTCCTCTCCGCCTCGCCCAACTCGATCACCGAGCGCAACTTCCCGATCCAGCGCGCCGACGTCGCCGAGGCCGCCGAATGATCGAGACGCCGAAGGTCGACTGGCTGGCGCTCTCGCCGACCTTGGCGCTGCTCGCGGCGGCCGGGGTCGCGCTGCTCGTGTCCGTGATCGGGCCTGCCTGGTTCCGGCGCGCGTTCGCGGCGTTCGTCGTCTTCGCCGGCTTCATCACCGCGGGTGTGCTCGCCGGCTTCCTCTTCGACCGCACTCCTGACGCGCAGCCGCTCCTGAACGAGTCGATGGCGCGCGACCGCTGGGCCGCGCTCGCCGCGATCGTCCTCGCCGGCGCGGGAGCACTCTCGGTGCTCGTCTCCTGGGGCGAGACGCGCCGCGACCACGCGGGCGAGTACTACGCGCTCCTCGCCGCGGCCGGCGCTGGGATGGTCTTCTTCGTCGGCGCCTCGAACCTGATGACGCTCTTCCTCGGGCTCGAGTGGTTCTCGCTCGCGCTCTACATCCTCTGCGCGCTCGACACCCATCGCGAGACGTCGCTCGAGGCAGGGCTCAAGTATCTGATCGTGGGCAGCTTCGGCTCGGGGATCCTGCTCTTCGGCTCGGCGCTTGTCTACGGCGCCACGGGCGAGCTCGGGTTCGCGGAGATCGCCGCGGCCGGGGTGACGGACGACTCGCTTCTCCTTGCCGGGCTCGCGATGATCGTCGCCGGGCTCGGCTTCAAGGCCTCGGCGGCGCCGTTCCACATGTGGACGCCCGACGTCTACCAGGGCGCACCCACCTCGGTGACGGCCTTCATGTCGGCCGCGACGAAGGTGGCGGCGCTCGTGCTGACACTGCGGGTGCTCACGGTCGCCTTCCCGGAGCAGGAGCATCTCTGGACGGTCGCCGTTGCGGTGATCGCGATCGTCTCGCTCGCCGTCGGCAACATCGCGGCGCTCGTGCAGCGCGACGTGAAGCGGCTCCTCGCCTATTCGTCGGTCTCGCACGCCGGCTTCATGCTGATCGCGGTCGCCGCGAACAGCGAGCTCGGCGGGCGGGCGCTCCTCTACTACCTGATCCCCTACAGCGCGATGTCGATCGGCTCGTTCGCCGTCGTCGCCGCGCGCGAGCGCGAGCTCGGCGCCCCGGTCACCCTCGACAACCTCGGCGGCTTTCTCTGGGAGCGGCCGTTCCTCGGCGCCTCGATGTGGGTGTTCCTGCTCGGCCTGATGGGGATGCCGCTCACCGGCGGACTCGTCGGCAAATTCTACGTCTTCTCGGCCGCGTACGAGTCCGGCTGGTGGTGGCTCGTCGTCGCAGGCGTGATCGGGACTGCGATCTCGCTCTACTACTACCTCCGCGTTCTGCTCGCGATGTGGACGCGCCCCGAACCGACGGCGTTTCGGCCCGCGGTCGCCGGCGGCTCACCGCCGCGCGACCCGCTGCTCGCGAGCGCCGTCTTCGCGTCGCTCGCCGTCACGGTCGGGTCCTTCATCTTCGTGCAGCCGCTGATCGACCTGGCGCGCGATGCGGCAGCGTCGCTGCCCTTCTAGGGTCCCGCTCTAGCGACCGAGCAGGACAGCCCGCAGGCCGCGCGGGACAGCGACGGTCGCAGCGAGCAGCGCCTGGACGGCGAAGAGCGCGAGACAGACGACGACACAGGTGGCGCCGATCGTGGGCGGCGGGCCGTTGTCGAGGAGCGGCACCCGGACGGCCGCGCCGAGAAGGATGAACGGCACCGCAACGGCCGAGAGCCCGGCGAGAACCCGGTCGAGCGGCTCGTCGGCGCTGCCGTCGAGAACCGAGCCCAGTGCACCGAGAGCGGCGAGCGACCCGACCGGAGCGGCGACGACCAGGGCGTAGTGGGCAAGCTCGTGGGCGCCGGCGGCATCGGCCAGAGCAGCAGCGAGGACGAGGCCGACGGTGAGGAGGCGAAGCCTCATGGCGCGCATGTTCGCCCCCTCGTCGGACGATCCTTCAGCGTCGGACGGTCCTTTGTAGGCTCCGAGGATGGCTACCAACGGAACTCTCACCTGGCTTGGGCACGCTGCCTTCCGCCTCGACACCCCGGGCGGCAAGCGGATCTACATCGACCCGTTCCTGACCGGCAACCCGAGCTGCCCGGAGGGGGAGCAGGAGCCCGAGCGGATCGATGCGATCTACCTCACCCACGGCCATTCCGACCACGTGGGCGACACGATCCGACTCGTGCAGTCGTTCGGCTGCCCCGTGGTGGCCCAGATCGAGATCATGGACTGGCTCGACGGGCAAGGAATCCCAAACGACAAGGGGCACGACCCGAACAAGGGCGGCACCGTCGAGCTCGACGGAATCAAGGTCACCATGACGCATGCGCAACACTCGTCGAGCGCGAACGATCTCACCTATCTCGGCGAGTCGTGCGGCCTCGTCTTCGAGCTCGAGAACGGCTTCAAGATCTATTTCGCGGGCGATACGAACGTCTTCGGCGACATGGCGCTGATCGCCCGGATCTACGAGCCCGACCTGGTCGTGCTCCCGATCGGCGACCACTACACGATGGGCCCGCGCGAGGCCGCGTTCGCGCTCGAGCTGCTCGGCGCCAAGCGGTGCGTTCCCTCGCACTACGGCACCTTTCCGGTCCTCACCGGGACACCGGAGAAGGTTCGGGGGCAGGCAGGAGAGCTGGGACTCGACGTGACGATCGAGGCGCCTGAGCCGGGAGGGTCGATCGAGCTGTGAGGGAGCGCTGGTACGGGCGCACGGGTCGGCGCGTGCCGGAGCTCACGCTCGAAGGCTCGTTCGACGTGACGGACGCGCTCGTCCTCGACGACGTCTCGGATCTGGAGGGGCTGCGTGCGGCGCACGAG
>JACCRW010000086.1 GCA_013813345.1 Actinomycetota bacterium | reverse complement strand
TCGTGCGTCCACTCCTCGAGCGGCGCCTCCCATGGGAGGTCGAGGAAGTCCGGGTGGCCGGTGCGGGCGAGGAGCTGGAGGCGCGCCGGCATCAGTTGTCCAGCGCGTGCGCGAGGGTGAGGAACATCGCGTGCGACCAGAGGAGCGGCAAGGGCGGCAGGCCCCACTTCTCGACCCAGGGCTCGTAGCTCTCGGGGGGCGACTGCTCGGGGAGGCCCGCGGCTCGCTCGTGGGCGGCGATCCAGTCGAGGCAGTCACGTGCGCGGGCAGGGTCGGCCAGCCCGAGCAGCGCGGTCAGGAGCAGCCACTCGCCGCCGCCGTAGCCGTCGTGCTGGCGGTGCGGCCATCCGCTCCCGTCGCGCTCGCCCGCCAGCCTGTAGCGCGCGTCCAAGCCGCGCCCGGCCGTCACGATCCGCGCGACCCAGTCGAAGAACGCCTCGGCGCTCGCGATCTCGCCGACGCGGCTCATCGCATCCGCGATGAACGAGCCGTCACGCAGCCAGGAGAAGCCGTACTGCGCGAACGTCGGGCTGGCGACATAGCCGCCTTCCCGCGACTGGCCGTCGCGGATCACCTGGACGCTGCGCCGCCGCAGGCTAGCGACGCTCGAGCTCGCCACCGATGAAGGCCGCGGCGCCGCGGTCGAGCTGGTTGTCCTCGAGCGTCGCGGTCGCGCCGTAGTGCGAGAGGATTCCGAAGCCTGCGCGGGTGGGATTCCCGGATGCGTCCGGGCGGGTGCCGCTGACGCTGTTCTCGCTGATCTCGCAATGGGAGTAGTCCCCGCAGTAGATGCCGACGCCCACCGAGTCCTCGACGACGTTACGGTTGACCTCGCCGATCGACATCTCGGTTACGGCGATCCCGCGTAGCCGCGAGCCGGTGACGCGATTCTCGCTGATCCTCACCATGGCCATGTGCGAGACGATTCCCTCGCTGCCGCCGGTCACGTCGCATCTTTCGACGGTGCTCGGAGGTACGCTGCTCGCGAACGAGATGTCGATTCCCTGCGGGCCGGCGACCTCCGGCAGCTCGATCCGGCAGTCCCGGATGACGAGCGAGCTCCCGCGGGCGTTGATCCCGTCCATGGTCGTGCCTGCGACGCGGACGCCGTCGAGCACCACCTCCTCGCTGTCGCGCACCTCGATCCCGATCTCGCCGCCGAAGACGGTGACGTCGCGAACCGTCACGTCGTCTGCGGTGATGACAATGCCGCCGCGGACGACCGCGCCCGGCTCGCCGACGAGCGTCTGGGCGCGATCGAGAACGAGTGGGCCGTCGACGGTGCCCGAGATCCGGATCGTCGGCGGCTGCGCGATCCAGGCGAGACCGAGGACGGCGAGCGCCGCGACCGGCGCGGCAACCGAGAGCGCGCTGCCGCCGCGGCCGAGCTCGCCGCCGTCCTCGGCGTAGGTGAGGCGCAGGAGCGGGAAGCCGGCATGGCCCAGTACCTGCGCGAGCAGCCAGGAGGCGGCGAAGAACGCGAGCGCCGGCCGGAGCGGCGCCCCGATATCGAGCCGGAGGACGAGCGCCATCGTCGCCCCGAGCTCGACGAGGCCGAGCGGCAAGGCGGCCCAGCCCGGCTGGTAGGGCAGGAGGCGGTGGTAGAGCGTCGCGTCGAACACGAGCCCGACCGCGATCATCGCCGCCGCGAGCTGCAGCGGCCACCATTCCTGGAGTACGGCCGCGAGAACGCAGGCGAATGCGAACGGCGCCAGTGAGACGGCGAGGCGCGACTCGAGCCGGCCTCTCAGCGTGTAGGACATCGCTCCAGCTTTCCGAGGAAGCGGCGCGCCGCGTACTTCATCCCAACGAGCGTATCGGCCGCCGGGTAGGCCCATTGCGCCGGGACGCCGGCGAGCGAGAGCGTCCGCGTTGCATCCGTCAGAGCCGGCACGGTCGAGTCGGGGGCGAGCACGAGCCAGCGCTGCTCCGTCTCGAGTCCGTGCTCCTCGACGAGCCGCCGCAGCAGCGCGTCGTGCTCGAGGCCGCGCGCGAACCCGGTCGCGCAGATCACCTGCTCCGCTCCGTTCAACTCGGCCGCGACGTGGAAGCGGCCCTCGCGGGCGGCGCCCTCGAGCGGCGCGTCCCACGCGCGCCCAGGCGGGTAGGACGGTGCGCCGAAGCCCTTCAGCAACTCTGCGCGCTCGACCGCCGGGGTTGCGTGGAACGAGGCGAGGCCACGCTTCGTGAAGAGCGGTCGGGCAACGTTGAGCGGCCGGCGCGCGGGTTCGCGGCGGCGCACGGAGGTCACCTCGGCGCCCGCCTCGAGCGCGTTCAGCCACTCGGTCGCGGCGGCCATCCCGGCCCCGACGACGGCAACGCGCGGGGCGTAGTCGTGCGGCTCGTAGGCATGGACGGCCCGGGGGTCGCAGGCAAGCTCGGCCGGTCGCGCGAGCCCCGGGTGTCCGGGGGCGAGCAGGACGTGCCGGAAACGGCCGTAACCGTCGAGCTCGAAGCCTCCGTTGACCGCGCGCACGCGCTGGATCCGGGCCGGGAAGAAGCTCTCGTCCCAGCCGCAGCTCGCGCGAAGCAGGTCGACGTGATGGAGGAACTCGGCGACCGTCGGGCGATAGCGGTCGGTGACGCTCCGAAGGAGCGGCGTCAGCGAGGCGCGCCGCGCCGCCTCGCGGACGGCCAGGCCCGGGAAGGAGGTGGGGTAGCAGTGGCCGTCGCTCTCGGAGCGCATCCAACGCTGCCGGATCGCCGCCGCCCGCGGACGCCAGGCCCCGGCCGGATCCGCCTCGTCGCCGAAGACTACGATCTCCTCGGGTTCGATCCCGCCGTACCGCAGGGTCGCGTACGCGACGAAGCCGCCGAGCCCGGAGCCGACGATCGCGCACCTCATGCCGACGAGGCTACTTGACGGAGCCCGCGAGCAGCCCCTCGACGAAGTAGCGCTGGAACATCGCGAAGATCGTCAGGGGCACGAGCGCGGAGAAGAAGGCGGCCGGCGCGATGATCTCCAGGTTGGCCCCGAACTGGCGCAGCTGCGAGAAGATCTCGGGCGCGATCGGCTGGTTGTCCTGCGCGAGCACGAGCCCGACGAGCAGGTCGTTCCAGACGAACAGGACCTGGAAGATCCCGAGCGACGCGATCGCAGGGATCCCGAGGGGGAGCACCACGCGTGCGAAAATGCGGAACTCGGAGGCGCCGTCGATCCGCGCCGCCTCGAGCAGATCGCGTGGAATTCCCGCGAAGAAGTTCCGGAGGAGGAAGATGCCGAACGGAAGCGCGAAGGCGCTGTGAAAGAGCACGAGGCCGAGCGTCGTGTCATAGAGGTTCGTCGTGTTGTAGAGCTCGAAGATCGGGATCAGCGAGACCTGGAGCGGCACGACGAGCAGAGCGACCACACCGAGAAAGATCCAGTCGCGCCCCGGAAACTCCAGCCAGGCGAACGCGTACCCTGCAGCCGCCGCCACGAGGATAGGCAGGATCGTGGCGCCGATCGTGATCTTCGTCGTCACGACGAGCGCCGACACTATGCCGTCGTCGTTGAAGATGTTGCGGTAGTTCTCGAAGGTTGTCGCGCTCGGGTTCGCGAACACCTGCCACCACCCGGACGATTGCGCGTCCGCCGGCGTCAACAGCGAGGTGAAGAGGAGTCCGATCGTCGGCATCAGCCAGAGGACGCCGATGACCACGAGCGCGATGTGGACGGGAGTCCGACGGACGAGGCGCAGGATTCGCCTCGCGACGCTCTCCTCGAGCACGACGGGCTGGTGGCCGGCCTCAGCGATGGTTGCCATCAGTTCTCCCTCCGGAAGCGGCGGATGTTCAGGATCAGGAAGGGGACAAAGAGCAGGAACATGAAGACCGAGATCGAGGAGCCGAAGCCGAACCGGTTCTGACCGCTGAACGTGCGGTCGTACATCTCGACGGCGATGACCGTCGCGCTGTCGCGGCCCGAGGACGGCACGATCGAGACGATGATGTCGAACACCTTGAGGACGCCGATGATCTGCGTCACGAAGACGA
>JACCRW010000082.1 GCA_013813345.1 Actinomycetota bacterium | reverse complement strand
AAAGCCCGACGTGGTCGAGGCCGAGCGCGAGAAGCTCGCCCGCAACCAGCGTGAGCTGGCCGCTCTCGATGACGTTCGCTAGCCCCTCCGGTCTCGAGGCGCGGCGGGTCGGAGTGCTCGCCGATGTGCACGGCAACGCCACCGCTCTCGCCGCCGTGCTCGCTGAGCTGGAACGCGAGAGCCCGGATCTCCTCGTACACTGCGGCGACCTGACCTGGGGACCCGAGCCGCGCGAGACGCTCGCGCTCCTCGAGCCCTGGGCGAGCCGCCTCCACTGCGTTCGCGGCAATGCCGACCGGAAGCTCGTCGAGCTCGCGGACGGCTCGTCAGCGGAGCTGACCCCGCGCGAGGCGTGGATGGTCGAAAGGCACGGGCGAGCGGGGTACGAGGTGCTCGCGAGGTTCCCGCAACAGGTCGTGATCGAGATCGACGGGATCGGGCGCGCAGACTTCTGCCACGGCTCGCCACGCAGCGACGAGGAGTGCATCACCGCGGAGACGCCCGTGGACCGGCTGCGCGAGGCCCTCGCCGGGATCGACGCCGAGGTCGTCGTCTCGGCGCACACCCACCTCCAGTACGAGCGCTCCGCCCTCAGCAAGCGGCTGCTGAACCCGGGCAGCGTCGGTATGCCCTACGAGGACGAGCGCGGCGCGTACTGGGCGTTGCTCGGGCCGGGTGTCGAGTTTCGGCGGACCGAGTATGACCTCGACGCGGCCGTCGCGCGCTACCGCGCCTCGGGCGACCCGTCGACCGATCGGATGGTCGAGCTCCTGCTCTCGCCGCCGACCTCAGCCGAGGTGATCGAGGACGCCGAGAGCCGCGTCTTCGCCGGATGAGCGGCGCCGGCGCTCACGTCGACTGGCTTGCGTCGCTCAGCCCGTGGCCGACGGACGGCTTCGGGCTCGGCAGGATGCGGACGCTGCTGGCCGCGCTCGGCGACCCGCAGTTCGCCTATCCCGCGATCCACGTCGTCGGCACGAACGGGAAGTCGACGGCGACGCGGACGATCGAGGCGCTGCTCGTCGCGGAGGGTCTCTCGGTCGGCTCGACCGTCTCGCCCCATGTGCGCGCATGGGCCGAGCGGATCACGGTGGACGGCGCCGCGGCCGACTTCGAGGAGGCGATCGCGCGTGTCCGCCCAGCGGCGGAGCAGCAGGGCGCGACGCAGTTCGAGACGGTCTGCGCCGCCGCCTTCGCCGAGTTCGCGGTGCGCGGCATCGATGTCGCCGTCGTCGAAGCTGGCCTCGGCGGCCGTCTCGACGCGACGAACGTCCTGCGCAGCCCCGTCGTCCTGCTCACGAATGTCGCCCTCGAGCATACGGATGTGCTGGGCGAGACCCGCGAGGAGATCGCTGCCGAGAAGCTCGCTGTCGTCCAAGAGGGAACGATCGCCGTCCTCCCCGACGAGGAGTTCGCCGCGCTCGCCGGGCCGAATGTCGTCGTTGGCGGCGCACACGAGGCCGCGAGTGCCTTCGTCGGGCGGCGGCTCGAGCACGAGCTGGAGGTCGCACTTCCTGGTCGGCTCGAACATCGCGGCGAGAACGAGCTCTGGGACGGCGCCCACAATGCCGAAGGCGCCGCGTGGCTCGTCCGCAGGCTCGCGCCGGCGGACTATGTCCTCTGCATCTCCATGCTTGGCGACAAGGATGTCGACTCGATGCTCGCGGAGCTCGCCACGGTCTCGCAGCGCCTCGTCGCCACCTCGTCGTCGAACCCACGCGCGCTGCCCGCCGAGGAGCTCGCGCGCGTTGCGGCCTCCCACTTCGCCCACGTCGAGACCGTCCCCGACCCGGCGGCCGCGCTTGGCCGCGCCCGCGAGCTCGGCCCGGTGCTCGTGACGGGCTCGCTCTATCTGCTCGCAGACCTGTCCAGAGCAGGCGTGTGAGATGGGACGACCGCGCGAGCGCACGACGGTCATCGTCTTCGCGACCACAGTGCTCGCATTGATCGTGGGCTCGGCGTTCGCGGTTGGCTATATCGTGTGCAAGCTCCTGCTGTGATCATCGCCCATACCACAACGACGAACGACGATCTCTTCGGCGGAGTCAACGACTTCTTCGACTCCGGCGCGTGGATGATCCTGCGC
>JACCRW010000077.1 GCA_013813345.1 Actinomycetota bacterium | reverse complement strand
GCCTTGGCGATCCCGAAGGCGACGACGAAGGAGAGGATCGCGGCGCGCGAGTCGAGCTGGAAGTCGCGCTCGCCGACGAGCGGCAGCACGCTGCGCTCCAGGCCGACCATTGCGCCGACGAACCCGTTCAGCAGGACGAGCAGGCCGAACTGGCGCGCGTTCGCGCGCAGCCCCAGCCGAACCTCCGTCACGCCTCGACTGCGACGCGGCCGGCGCGGTTGGCGGCGACGATCGCCGCCTGGCCCGCGGGCGGGGGCGGCACGTCGACGAGCAGCGCCCGCGCGAAGCTGTCGGCGTCGGCGTGCGCGAGCGCCTCGTTGTGCGTGCGCTCGAACCCGATCGAGGAGAACGGATTGCTGGAGAGGGCACGTCCGCAAACCGAGCCGCCGAAGTGGCTCGGGTAGACGAGCACGCCGTCGGGCAGTTCGAGCAGCCGTCCGACAGATGCGTGCAGCTGACGGGCGAGCGGTTCCGGGTCGCCGCCGGCGTGCAGGTCGGGCCGGCCGACGTCGCCGACGAGCAGCGAATCACCGGTGAAGACGAGCCAGGGCTCCTCGTCGCCCCGGCCGCGATCGGCGACGACGTAGGCGTGATGGGCCGGCGCATGCCCCGGCGTCGCCAGCGCGCGCACGATCGTGTTGCCGAGCTCGACCACCGCGCCGTCCGTAAGCGGCACGTGCTCGAACTCGACGCCGGTCCCCGCCGGCAGATAGGCGGTGGCGCCGGCCGCTTCGACGAGCGCCGGCAGCCCGGAGACGTGGTCGGCCTGCACGTGCGTCTCAAGGACGGCGACGATCGGGGCGCCGACCCGCTCCGCCTCGGCGAGGTAGGCGTCGACGAACTCGGCGTGTGGGTCGACGACGGCGAGCGCCGATTTCGAGAGGCAGCCGAACAGATAGCTCGCGCACGCCGTCGGCTCATACAAGTAAGGCCGGAAGATCATGGGCTGAGCGTAGGGACCGCGCGATACCATAGGCAAGGCGATGTTCCGATGGGAGGTATCGTCTTGACCGATAGCGCGCTCTCGCTCATCTGGGACTCCACCCGCCTCCGCCTGCTCGTCGAGATCGGCCGCCAGGGCAGCGTTTCCGCCGCCGCCCGCGCGATCGGGATTGGCCAGCCGACCGCCAGCGAGCACCTGCGGACGCTCGAGGGCGCGGCCGGGCAGCGGCTCGTCGAACGCAACGGCCGCGGCAGCACGCTCACCGAAGCCGGCAAGCTCCTCGCCCTCCACGCCGGCCAAGCGCTGCAGACGCTCCAGGCAGGCGAGGAAGAGCTCCGCCTGCTCTCCGGCCTCGAAGCCGGCACGATCCACATCGGCGCCTCCACGACTCCCGGCGTCTACCTGCTCCCCGACACACTCGGCTGCTTCCGCCGCGACCACCCCAACGTCACCGTCGAAGTGGAGATCGCCTCCACTGGCGAGATCCTCGACCGACTGCTGGCCGGCCGCGTCCAGCTCGCCCTCGTCGGCGAGACCGAGACCGACGAGCGGATCCAGCTCGAGCCGTTCATCAGCGACGAGATCGTCGGCGTCGCCAAGCCGGGCCTGCTCACGCTCCGCGGCGGACGCCCCAGCCCCAAGGAGCTCGCCGAGCAGACGCTCCTTGCACGCGAAACCCGCTCGAGCACGCGGCGCGTCAGCGAACGAGCGCTCGCCAGCGCTCACATCTGGCCCGAGCGCACCTGGGAGCTCGACTCGAGCGAGGCGATCAAACGCGCCGCCCGCGAAGGGCTCGGGATCGCCTTCCTCTCCCGCTACGCCGTCGCCGAAGAGATCGAGCGCGGCGAGCTGGAAGCATTCCGGATCGGCAAGCCGCTCCAGCGCAACCTCCACGTCGCCCGACTCGCGCGCCGACCATTCTCGCCGAGCGAGCGCGGCTTCGTCGACACCCTCACCCGCTGTTGCGCGAAAAGCCAGGCATATGCGGCCGACTGCGTCCGGTAGCGCGCCCCGAGGCCTGCTCGTCGGGGCCCTGCTGGCAGTGATCGGAGTCGTCGTGGCCGGCGTGCTCCTCTGGAGCTCCTCCGGCAAAGAGACGGCGGAGATCTTCGCCGGCGTCCCGTTCGCCGATCCCGGCCCGGTCCACGTGCACGGGCTCGGAATCAACCCGGCTGACGGCTCCCTCTTCATCGCGACGCACACCGGCCTCTTCCGAGTCGGCAAGGACTCGCAGAAGGCCGTTCGGGTCGCGGCGCGCTACCAGGACACGATGGGCTTCTCGATCGTCGGCCCGAACCGCTTCCTCGGCTCCGGTCATCCCGACGCGCGCGAGCAGGAGCTGCCGCCGCTGCTCGGGCTGATCCAGTCGACGGATGCCGGCAAGACCTGGCAACCGATCTCGCTCCTCGGCGAGGCGGACTTCCACGTGCTCCGCTCGACCGATAGGAACGTGTACGGCTACGACGCCTCCAACGACCGGCTGCTCGCGAGCGCGGACGACGGTCGGAGCTGGGCGGAGCTCGACCAGCCGGCCCCGCTCGTCGACCTCGCGCCCGACCCGGGCGATGCTCGCCGGCTCGTCGCCACCGCGATCGGCAGCCTCGAGCAGGGCATGTACGCGTCGGGGAACGGCGGCCGGAGCTGGCAGCGGCTGAACGACGCCGTCGGGCACCTCGCCTGGCCGGCCCCGGAGCGGCTCTACCTGATCGACGAGACGGGCCGGACGCTGATCAGCTCGGACGGCGGCCGTCGGCTGGTCGAGCGGGGCGACGTTGGCGGCAAGCCCGCTGCGCTGCTCGCCGTCGGGAGGGACGAGCTGTACGTCGCTCTGCACGACGGCACGATCAAGCGCTCTACCGACGGCGGCGCGACGTGGACGGTGCGCTCGACTCCCTGACGGCTAGCCGGCGCGAATCGTCAGCCAGGAGTGCCAGGTGATGCGGAGGATGACGAGCGTGATCGCGAGCCCGATCAGCGGGTCGGCGATCTCGCCGCCGAGCGCGACCACGACCGCACTGAGGACGACGCCGAGGCTGACGAGACCGTCCGTGCGGGCGTGGTAGCCGTCTGCGACGAGGGCGGAACTCTTGAGACGACGGCCGGCGCGAAGTCTGATGTAGGCGGCGATCTCGTTGCCGATGAAGCCGATCGCTCCGGCAGCTGCGAGCACCCACAGATGGGTGAGCGGTTCAGGGTCGATCAGGCGCACGATGCTCTGGTAGAGCGCCACGAGTGCGCTGACCAGGATCGCGAGGACGACGAAGAGCCCTGCGATGCGCTCCGCCCGTGTGCTGCGAAGCAGGAACGCGATCCCGAGCGGCACCGCGGTAAGCGCGTCGCCGATGTTGTGGATCAAGTCGGCGAAGAGAGCGACGCTGTTGCTGAAGGCGAAGATCGCGCCTTGCGCGAGAGCTGTCGCGCCGAGTATGCCGAGACTGATCCCGACGGCGCGCAGCCCTGCCTGTGACCGCTTGATCGTCGGGTCGACCAGGCCGTGCGAGTGCCCGGGGCCGTGCGAATGGTTGTGCCCATGGTCGTGGTCGAAAGCGCGCTGCTCGTGGGTGTCGGTGCGTTTCAACAGGTCGCGCAGCCGCAGCTCTCGTCGCTCCAGCTCTCGCGGCCCTCGCGGATCGCCAGCCCGGCGATCGCGAGCGCGGCGATCGGGTCGAGCCACCACCAGCCGAGGAGCGCGTTCCCGAGCAGCCCGGCGAGCACGGCGACGGCGAGGTAGCCGCAGAGGATGTTCTGGGTGCCCTCGCCGTGGGTGGCGCCGGAGCCGAGCTTGTGCGCCAGCTTCGTCTTCGCACGACCCAGCAGCGGCATCCCGATCGCGCTCGTCGCGACGAGCGCGATCCCGATCATGCTCGGTTCGGGCTGCGCTCCGGTCCAGAGCTTGCTGAACGCCTCGTAGGCGACATAGGGCGCGAGGAGGAAGAACTGGATTGCCACGATCCGGTGCGCGCGCGCCTCCGCCTGCTCAGAGTGAAGCCGCCAACCCGTGAAGCGCCAGACGATCACGAGGCTCGCGAAGCCTTCGATGAACGCGTTGAGACCGAAGCCGGTCAAGGCGATCGAGCCTGCGAGCACGCCGGTTGCGATCCCGACGACACCCTCCGTCCCCATCCAGGCGAGCGACAGCCACGAGAGCATCCGCGCCCGCCGTGCAGCGCGCAACCACTCATGCGATCGGACCGGCGCCGTCGTCTGTCCGATCACCTTCAACTCACGAACGGTCGTGGTCAAACGCTCACCTCCGCGGGCAGCACAGCCGCGAGGAGCGCCCGGCCAGCGGGAGTGAGCGAATACATGACCATCTTCCCGGCGCGACGCGAATCGACAAGTCCGTGCGAGCGGAGTGCGCGCACGTGGTGCGACACGAGGTTCTGGGAGCGACCGCCGATCCAGGCCAGGTCGCAGACGCAGAGCTCCTCGGTCTCGGCGAGCGCCGCCGCGAGCGAAAGCCGAGTCGGATCCGCGAGGGCGCTGGCGCGCTTGGCAGCAGCGCGCAGCTCGAGAGAGCGCTCGAGCGCGCGCGCCCGGATCGCCTCGGCGACCGGGAGATCGAGGCAAAGCAACTCGCAGCGGTCTTCGGCGTTCATCCGCTCATACTAACGGCCGTTGATTCGTCAGGCGAATCGAGAACCGCACGCGCGGCCCGAGCTCAAATCATGGGGCGTCGGTTTGGTTGCAGTGCCTAGAACAGAAGGCAGGGCCGTCTCCGTGATGCGGCTGGCGCCCTACGGATCTGCCGGTCGCATCCCGGCGGGCTCGCCAGGTTGGCGCCGGTAGCGCGGCGAAGGCGAGGTCGGGAGTCCGGCTGCCTGCCAGGCGGCGAAGCCGCCGACGATGTCACCTGCGCGTGCAAAGCCGAGGTCGATAAGGTTGGCGGCGGCGAAGCTGGACGAGAAGCCGTGGTCGCAGAGCAGCAGGATCTGCTCGTCGAGGCCGCCGACGTGCGGGTTGCGCCAGGAGCTTTCTGGGTCAAGACGCCATTCGAGGACGGTGCGCGGGATATGGAGCGAGCCGGGAATGATGCCGTCGCGCTCACGGTCGAAGTCGGAGCGGATGTCGATCAGAACGGCGCCGCGTTCGGCCTCGGCGAACGCTTGGGCGGGTTCGAGCTGTTTGATCCGGGCTCGTGCCGCGTCGAGGAGTTCTTCGAGTGTTCGCCGGTTGGTGCCGACAGCCACGAGCTAATTATCCGCCGGCCGCAGCGACCTGTCCAGTCATGGACGTCATAGGCGTCCACCGCCTGCTCGACCCGAAGACGCTCCCTGCGCTCGGCTACGCGCTTGCCCGCCGACGCGGCGTCGTCATCTCAGCCATGTAGGGACGAAGCTTCGCGTCGACCGTGCCGGCCAATGAGACGTACACGAAGCGTCTCGCGTTGCCCTTTGTTTGCGCCTCGACTCGATCTCCGGAGACGATCCCGCGGGTACGTCAGCTCGGGCACGAGCGGGTACGCGCGTCCACTGCGCAAGCTGAAGAACCGCCCGGTTTCCGGCGAAAACGTGCCTGCGCGTGCCCGCGAGTGGACGCGCGTCCCTCACTCGTCCTTCCCTCGTAATAAAGGGTCCGCGGTTCGAGTCCGCGCTCTCAGTTTACGAGGGTTTCGGACGATTTTCGTCGTCGGATGAGACAACACACTCGAACACCAGCCGAAAACATTGGTGAAGGACTCGATGGTTGCAGAAGGATTCCCCTTGGACCTCGCGACCGCACTCGACTTCGCAACCTGCGCCACGCCACTCGGAGCGAGGGTGCCGTGATCGCCGCTTGTGGAGCGGAGGAACGTGATCACGGTGAGGACGCGCCGGTGGGAGTCAGGGTCTCTCCCCGCGGGCGGGCTTG
>JACCRW010000067.1 GCA_013813345.1 Actinomycetota bacterium | reverse complement strand
CCGCGCAGCTGCTTGATCGTCCGGATGCCCGTGTCCTTCCAGGTCACCTCGGTCATGCCGCTGCGGGTGAAGACCTGCGCGATGTTGACGATGTCGCCGCCCTTGTCGCGCGTCGCGAGGGTGCTCGGCAGCCAGTTGATGCCGAACTCCGCCTGACCGCCGACCACGACCTGCTCCGGGGTGATGCTCGGGCCGCCGACCTTGATGTTGACGTCGAGCCCCTGCCGGTCGTAGTACCCCTTCGCCTTCGCCGCGTAGTAGCCGGCGAACTGCGCCTGCGTCACCCATTTGAGCTGCAGCGTGACCTCCGTCTTGCCGCCGCGCTTGGCCCCTTCCGCGTCGGGCCTCGCGCCCGCCGCGGCCGCGACTGCGAGGCTCGCGACGGCCAGCGCTGCGAGCAACCACTTCCTCCTCATGCAATCCCCTTTCGTCTAGTGCGCGCGATTCTGACCGTTTCTCAGTCGGAGCGCGAGTCCGCCGCCGGCTGCCACCCCGTCAGGAAGTGCTCCGCGACGGCGACGGCTGCGTAGAAGGCGATCCCGAACGCGCTCGCGACGATGATGCCCGCCCAGGCGAGCGGGAAGTCGAAGAGCGCGACGTTGTTCTGGATCACGACGCCGAGCGCGTCGAGCGGCCCCCCGAAGTACTCACCCACGACGGCGCCGATCATCGCGAGCACGCTCGCGACCTTGAGGCCGGTGAAGATGAACGGCAGGGCGTTCGGGATCCGCACGCGCCGGAAAGTCTCGATCTCTCCGGCGGCGTAAGAGCGCATCAGCTCGATCGAGGCGGGCTCGACCGAGGTGAGGCCGCGGAGCGTGTTCACGAACACCGGGAAGAAGCAGAGGACGGCCGCGATCACCATCTTCGACATCGGGTTCAGGAGCCCGAACCAGTTGTTCGTGATCGGTGCGAAGGCGATGATCGGCACCGCGTTCGCCGCGATCGCGTAGGGCATGATCGCCCCGCCGACGCGGCGCCAGCGCGCGAGCACCAGCGCGACCAGGATCGCGGCGGTCGAGCCCATCGCGAACCCGCCGAGCGCCTCCTTGAAGGTCACGATGCCCGCGCTCCAGAGGTCGCTCCGGTTGTCGCGGAGCGCCCCGAGGATGGCGGTCGGCTTCGGCAGCAGGAACTGCCGGATGTTGAACACCTCGACGAGCCCCTGCCAGGCGACGAGGACGAGGACGAAGACGACGAGCGCGGGCAGCCAGTCGCGGAAGCGACGTCCGATCGTGCGTCCGAAGGACCGGGGCACCGGCTGGACGACGGTGCTCACACGCGCTCCTCCGTGACGAGCGCGGGCTCCGTCGGCGCCGTCGCCGCCCCGGAGCCTGCCAGCCGCTCGCGCACCTCCGTGACGAGCTCGAAGAAGCGCGGCTGCTCCCGCGTCTCCGCCCCTCGCGGCTGAGGGAGATCCACCTCGACGATCCCTGCGATCCGGCCGGGACGAGGTGACATCACGACGACGCGCGTGGAGAGGAAGACCGCCTCCGGGATGCTGTGGGTGACGAAGACGATCGTGCTGCCGCTGCGCTCCCAGATCCGCAGGAGCTCCATGTTCAGCCGCTCCCGGGTCATCTCATCGAGCGCGCCGAAGGGCTCGTCCATGAGCAGGAGCGCGGGGTCGAAGGAGAGGGCACGTGCGATCGAGACGCGCTGCTGCATCCCCCCCGAGAGCTGCCACGGATGGTGGCTCTCGAAGCCGGAGAGCTCGACGAGCTCCACCATCTCGCGCACCCGCTCGTTCCGGCGCCCCCGGCTCCAGCCGAGCAGCTCGAGCGGCAGCGAGATGTTCTTCGTCACGGTACGCCAGTCGTAGAGGACGGCGCTCTGGAACACGATCCCGTAGTCGTGGTCGAGTCGCGCGCGGTGGGCGGGCTTGCCGTTCACGATCACATCGCCGACGGAGGGCTGGATGAGGTCGCCGACGATCCGAAGGAGCGTCGACTTCCCGCAGCCCGACGGCCCGATCAGCGAGACGAACTCCCCCGGCGCGATCGCGAGGTCGATGTCCTCGAGCGCCCGGACCGCGCCCTTGCCGAAGGTCTTGCCGACTCCGGCGAGCGAGACGGCTGCGGGCGGGGCGCTCACGCGACGTTCTCCGGCGCGCGCCGCACGACGACGCGCTCGGCGCCAGCGACGACCAGGAAGAAGGTGATCCCGAGCGCGGCCGCCACGATGTTCGTCGCCCAGAGGTTGCGCGGCTCGAGCGAGTAGTACTGGTTGAAGTTGACGATCGCCCCGCCGAGGCCCTCCTGGATCGAGGAGGGCGCCTCGCCGATGATCGCCCCGACGATGCTCGCCGTCGCCGAGATCTTGAGCGCGGAGAAGACGTACGGCAGCGAGGCGGGCACGCGCAGCCTCCAGAGGATCGTCCAGCGGCTCGCCGCGTAGGAGTGCATGAGCTCGAGCGCGCGCGGGTCGGCCGATTGGAGGCCTCGAAGCGTGTTGATCGCGACGGGGAAGAAGGTCAGGTACGCGGCGAGGATGGCGACGGCGACCCAGCCGGTCACGCCCTTGCTGCCGAGGCCGACGACGACCATGGGCGCGATCGCCAGGATCGGCACGGTCTGCGAGGCGACGATGTAGGGCAGGAAGCCGCGCTGGAGCAGCCGCGACTGCGAGAGCGCGACTGCGATCAGGAAGCCGACGGAGGCTCCGAGCACGAAACCCACCGCGGCCTCCTTCGCCGTGAAGGCTGCGGCGTCGAGCAGCACGTCGATCAGGAGCGGTCCGTTGCGGCGCGACGGCTCGAAGAGCTGGCCGACCATGTCGTGGACGTGCGGCATCGTCCGCTCGTTCACCGGGAAGGGCCAGCGGATCTCCGCGCGTTCCCCGATCCACTTGTACGCCTCCCAGACGGCGCAGAGGACGGCCAGCACGAGGACGGAGAGGCCCGCGCTCCGTACGGCCGGACCGACCGTCGCGCCGCGCGACGCCACACCTCGCTGGACTGCCGCTGCGCTCGCCACCGCTACTACCTACCACACCGTGGGGCCGCGTGACATGCCAGCGGTATGCTCGCCGCGTGCCGCTCGAGCCCTCCCGGACGGTCGCCGAGTTGCTCGATCTGCGCGAGCTGACGGGCGACGAGAACGGCGCTCAGCGCGTTGCTTGGACAGCCACGTGGGCGGCGGCGCAGGCGTGGCTCGCAGCGAAGCTCGAGGGCATGCCGCTGGAGGCGGAGATCGACGAGGCCGGGAATCGCTGGTGGACGCTGCGCGGGGATTCCGAGCGCGCGGTGTTGCTCGGCGGCCACATCGACTCGGTGCCGAACGGCGGCTGGCTCGACGGCTGCCTGAATGTCGTCGCCGGGGTCGAGGTGCTGCGCCGGATCGCCGAGGAGGGCACGCCGGCGGTGACGGTCCGGCTCGTCAACTGGGCCGACGAGGAGGGCGCGCGCTTCGGCCGCTCGCTCTTCGGCTCGTCGGCGGCTGCCGGCTCGATGGCCGACCAGGATGAGCTGCGCGAGCTGACCGATCGCGACGGAGTCCCGCTCCCGGACGCGCTGGGTGAGCACGGCGTCGAGCTGGATCGCGCGCTCGAGGCGCACTCGCAGCTCGAGGGCGCCGCCGCCTATCTCGAGCTGCACATCGAGCAGGGGCCGGTGCTGGAAGCGCTGGAGCTGCCGCTCGGCGCCGTGCTCGGCACCTTCGGCGTCGAACGCCACCGGATCACCTGGCGCGGCCAGGCGGCGCACGCCGGCTCGACGCCGATGGCGGAGCGCCGCGATGCGCTCGCGGGCGCAGCGAAGCTTGCGCTCGAGCTACGTGAGATCGCGAAGCGGGTCGGCGGAGGCGCGGTGCTGACGAGCGGCGGCGTCGTCACGCAACCGGGAATCGTCACCTCGGTGGTCGAGACTGCCGAGCAGCTCCTCGACCTGCGCCACCTCGACGCCGACAAGCTCGCGTCAATGTGGGAGCAGGTGCGCGAGGCGTGCGAGCGGTTCGCGACCGAGGAGCGCCTCGAGGTCGAGACCGAGCAGATCTGGCAGATCGATCCGATCCTCTTCGATCCGCACCTGATCGATCTTTGCGAGGAGTCGATCCGCGAGGTC